>JACZUY010000093.1 GCA_022572945.1 Pseudomonadota bacterium | reverse complement strand
GCTCCACCTTGCGGCGGGCGGTCAGTTCACGCTTGTCGGCGCAGATGCGGGCGAGCGTGTCGCTCACGACCCGGCGCCCTCGTTGCTGATGCGCACCAGGCTGGCGAGCTTCGCCTTCGCCGCGCCGCTGACGATCGATTCGCCAGCCAGCGCCACGCCTTCCGTGTGGTCGGCGGCGCGCCCGGCCACGATCAGCGCCGCGCCGGCGTTGTAGACGACGATGTCGCGGAACGGCCCGGGCTCGCCTTCGAGCACGGCGCGGATCGCCGCGGCGTTGTGCTCGGCGTCGCCGCCCTTGAGGTCATCGAGGCGGGCGAGGGGGATGCCTACGCCCTCGGGCGAGACCTCGAAGCTGCGCACCGCGCCGTCGGCAAGCTCGGCCACGTACGACGGCCCGGTGGTGGTCAACTCGTCCATGCCGTCGGCCCCGTGCACCACCCAGGCGCGCTCGGCGCCGAGCTTGCCGAGCACTTCGGCCATCGGTTCGACCCACGCGCGGGCGAAGACGCCGACGAGCAGGCGCTTCACCCCCGCCGGGTTCGAGAGCGGCCCCAACAGGTTGAAGATCGTGCGCGTCCCCAGCTCGACGCGCGGCCCGCCGACGTTGCGCATGGCGCCGTGATGGCGCGGCGCCATCATGAAGCAGATCCCGGCGTCCCACAGCGAGCGCCGGACCAGCTCCATGTCGGCGTCGAGGTTGACGCCGAGCGCCGCGAGCACGTCGGCGGCGCCGCATTTCGACGACGCCGCGCGGTTGCCGTGCTTGGCCACCGGCACGCCAGCGCCGGCGACGACCAGCGCGGCGGCGGTGGAGATGTTGTAGGTGCCATGGGCGTCGCCGCCGGTGCCGACGGTGTCGATCGCGCCCTCGGGCGCGTCGATCGCCAGCGCCTTGGCGCGCATCGTCATGACCCCGCCGGTGATCTCGTCGACGGTCTCGCCGCGCACCCGGAGCCCGATGAGGAATCCGCCGATCTGCGCCGGGGTCGCGTCGCCCGACATCATGATCTCGAACGCGGCGCGCGCCTGATCGACGGTGAGACGCTCGCCGCCCGCCACCAGGCCGATCAACTGTTTCATGTCGTAGGCTTCGCCACTCATGCCGTTCCTCCCGCGGCGGCGATCTCGAGGAAGTTCTTCAGCAGCGCGTGACCGTGTTCCGAGGCGATGCTCTCGGGATGGAACTGGACGCCGTGGACGGGCAGGTCGCGGTGGGCGATGCCCATGACGACGCCGTCGTCGGTCTCGGCGGTGATTTCGAGGCAGTCGGGCAGGCTCTCGCGCTCGACCACCAGCGAGTGGTAGCGCGTCGCCTCGAAGGGAGCGGGCAGCCCGGCGAAGACGCCTTCGCCGTTGTGGCGGATGGTGCTGAGCTTGCCATGCATCACATAAGGCGCGCGGACCACGCGGCCGCCGAACGCCTGGCCGATCGCCTGGTGGCCGAGGCAGACGCCGAGGATGGCAACGCGCCCGGCGCCTTTTTCGACCATCTCGAGGCAGATGCCGGCGCGGTCCGGGTCGCACGGCCCGGGCGACATCACGACGGCCGAAGGCGAACGGTCGAGCAGCTCGGCGACGGTGATCGCGTCGTTGCGCCACACCGTGACCTCGGCGCCAAGCTCACCGAGGAAGTGCAACAGGTTGTATGTGAAGCTGTCGTAATTGTCGATTAAGGCCAGCATTTCAAGCTCGTAACAGGAGTTTCCTTGACTCGGTTCTGAGCGTAGACTTACGCGTCTCGCCTATTTGTCGGCGGACGACGCGCAAGAATGGAGGGCAAGATTGCCAGCGTCAAGGCTGGCCGGCCCAGGTACGACGACTGCGAAGGTTTCTTATGCTTTGGCGGTGCGTTTGACAGACTTGAGGTCATGCCCGATCTTATCCGGTCAAATGAATTGGGAGGGAAATCATGGCTGCGCCCGTTCCCGCCAAGGAATTCATCGAATTGCACAATAAGCTGTTGAACCTCTCCTTCGATGAGGATTTGGCGGAGATCGAGAAAATCCAATGGCGACTCCAAACCGTGGTTCGCCGGCAACCGGACAACATCGGTGCTCGTGTAGCGCTGATTGAGGCCTTCCGAACGGGCGGAAACCGTGCGGACGCCGTTGAACAGGCTTCCCATGTGTCTCAATACCACTCTTCGCTGGAAACTCAGGAATTGGAAACCTACTTGATCGAACTGGTCGGTTTAGGAATGTACGATCGCGCCAAGCCGCTTCTTGACCAAGGACGAGCTACTCAACGCAACGCGAGTTTATCCATCGCTGCTCGTTGTGCCGCCGTGGCGTCCGGTGATATTCCCTGGCTCGAACAACTAGGTTCCCATAATGACGATACAAATGAGGCGAACCGCTACCTGAAGATTCTCAATGGCAGTGGACTCGCCGAGCATTTCCGGGACCACCAGGGGATCGTGAATGGCATCGTCGGACCTCAACAGTGCGGCGTAGCTGTTTCCATCGATCGTGATCTTGATGAGCCGGACGATCTTGCGGGCATCGTCACATATTTTTTCGTACCCAAGGGCCGGAGTGAGAGGCGAGAATTAGACCGGGATCTGCGCGCGGGGCTCGAAGAATATTACGCAGACCGGAGCCTCGCTCCGGGCATGTACATCGGGCATCTTCATACCATGCTGACGGGGGTCCCGTTCCCGGTAAGCCGACGAGGATGACCACAACCCCGACCGACCTCTTGGAGGAAGCTCGCGCGCTCCTCACGGACTCGGCGAAAGAGGTTCGCCGTCGAACCGTTTGCTCGCGGGCTTATTACGCCGCGTTTCACGCGTGCTGGAAAATCGCCGGGACGCTCGGTCTTCAGCGCCAGCGTGATCGCGGCGCCCATATTCAGCTCATTCAATTCTTGGGAGAGCGCGAGGAGCGAAGTCACCAGGAGTGCGCCAGCCTCCTAAACGACCTTCGCATTCGGCGGAATAATGCCGATTACGATCTTGAAACGAATTTTCCGAAAAGTATTGCCGAGGATGCCGTGGCGGACGCGAGCGAGATTTTCGTGGGAATCGCGAGACAGTCAGCTTGACTTTATTCCAATTGGAAGAGTGGGTTTCTTAAACCGCTGTCTGAGCGCGCGGGGTGCCAGAAGAACGCGCGCGGGCGGTGAAGGAAACCAGCGCATCGCCGGGCCGTCAACCGCGCCCCACGGGCGATGCGGAAAAAACCTTGACCTTCCAGTAACTGGAAACATTATCTGACATCGTGTAAGCTTCTGCCCACAACGGATGAAACGAGACCGCCGTGAACGCCGCAATAACCCAACGCGCCGAACCGGCGCCCGACGCAAAGGCCGGAGCACGCGCCCTGGCGACCATATTGCTGCCCGTCGAGGGCATGACCTGCGCCTCGTGCGTCACGCGGGTCGAGCGCGCGCTCGGCAAGGTCGCCGGCGTAGCGGGGGCCAGCGTCAATCTGGCGACTGGGCGGGCCGAGATCAGTTACGATTCGGCCGAGACCGGCCCCGCCGCGCTCGCCGGGGCGATCGAGCGCGCCGGCTATAGCGTACCGGCCGGGACCGTGACGCTTTCGATCGACGGCATGACCTGCGCCTCGTGCGTCAGCCGCGTCGAGCGGGCGATCAAGAAGTTGCCCGGAATCACCGAGGCGAACGTCAACCTGGCGACCAACCAGGCCAGCGTGACGTATGTCCCCGAGGTCGTGAGCGTCGCGCGCATCAGCCAGGCGATCGAGCGGGCAGGCTACACGCCGCACGCCGCGGCCGGCGAAGAATCGGGCGAGGACCGGGAGCGCGCCGCCCAAGAGGCGGAGCTTGCCGGCCTGCGCCACTGCGTCGTCTTCGCCGCGGCGTTCACCGTGCCGCTCTTTCTCGTCGCGATGCTCAAGTTCGTGCCCGGCATCGGCGAGATCATGCTCGCGCTGCTTCCCGAGCGCGGCTGGATGTGGATCGAGTTCGCCCTCGCCACCCCGGTCCAGTTCTACGCCGGCCGCCGCTTCTACCAGCAGGGCTGGGCCGAGATGAAGCATCTCAACCCGGGCATGAGCAGCCTAGTGATGCTCGGCTCCAGCGCGGCGTACTTCTACTCGGTGCTCGCCCTGCTGGTCCCGCAGATGTTCCCCGAGGGCACCGCCACGTCCTACTTCGAGGCGGCCGGCGTCATCATCACCCTGATTCTGCTCGGCCGGCTGCTCGAAACCATCGCCAAGGGCCGCACCTCGGAAGCCATCAAGAAGCTGTTGCGGCTTCAGCCCAAGACCGCCCGCGTGCTCAGGGACGGCGGCGAGGTGGATATCCCCATCGAGGACGTGATGATCGGCGACATCGTGCTGGTGCGCCCCGGCGAGCGCCTGCCGGTCGACGGCATGGTGATCGAGGGCTCGAGCTACGTCGACGAGTCGATGATCACCGGCGAGCCTATCCCGGTGGAAAAGCAGCCCGGCGCCGAAGCGGTCGGCGGCACGGTCAACAAAACCGGCGCGTTTACGCTCGAAGCGACGCGCGTCGGCGCCGACACCGTGTTGAGCCAGATCATCAAGATGGTCCAGGAAGCCCAAGGCGCCAAGCCGCCGATCCAGCGTCTCGCCGACAAGATCGCCTCGGTATTCGTGCCCATCGTCATCGGCATCGCGGTCATCACCTTTGCGGTGTGGCTCGCCATCGGTCCCGAGCCCGCACTGAGCTTCGCGTTCGTCGCGGCGGTGTCGGTCCTGCTCATCGCCTGCCCCTGCGCCATGGGCCTCGCCACGCCGACAGCGATCATGGTGGCAACCGGAAAAGGCGCGGAGACGGGCGTCCTGTTTCGCAAGGGCGCCGCGCTGGAGACCCTTGCCCGGGTCGGCACGGTCGTGCTCGACAAGACCGGCACCCTGACCCTGGGGCATCCCGAGATGACCGATTTTCATGGCTTCGATCGGGCCGACTCGCCGGACGCGGCGAACGACGTTCTCCGCCTGGTGGCCGCCGCCGAATCGAAGAGCGAGCACCCGATCGCAGAGGCGATCGTGCGGGCGGCGAAGGACCGCGGACTCGAGATTCCGCCAGTGGACGCGTTTCGGGCCGAGCCGGGCTTCGGCATCGAGGCCGAGGTCGAGGGGCACGCGGTACACGTCGGCGCCGACCGCTACATGGCGCGGCTGGGCGTGCAGTTTGCGCACACGGAGGAGCTCGCGGCGGATCTCGCGAACGAGGCCAAGACGCCGCTGTACGCCGCCGTCGACGGTCAGCTCGCCGCGGTGATCGCGGTCGCCGACCCGCTCAAGGCGGGGAGCCGCGAGGCGATCAGCGCGCTCCACGAGGCGGGCGTCGAGGTGGCCATGCTGACGGGCGACAACAAGCGCACCGCCGCCGCGATCGCGCGGCAGGTCGGGATCGACCGGGTGTTGGCCGAGGTCCTCCCCGACCAGAAGGCGAACGAGATCAAGCGCCTTCAGGCCGAGGGCAAGAAGGTCGCCTTCGTCGGTGACGGCATCAACGACGCTCCGGCGCTCGCCCAGGCCGACGTCGGCATCGCCATCGGCACCGGCACCGACATCGCGATCGAGGCGGGCGAGGTGATCCTGATGTCGGGGGACCTGCGGGGCATCGTCAACGCCACGTACCTGTCCAAGCAGACGCTGCGGACGATCTGGTACAACTTCTTCTGGGCTTACGCCTACAACGTCGCCCTGATCCCCGTCGCCGCCGGCGCTCTCTATCCGCTGCTGGGCCTCATGCTGAGCCCCATGCTGGCTGCCGCCGCGATGAGCATCTCGAGCCTCTTCGTGGTCACCAACTCGCTGCGATTGCGCGGCTTCGTGCCGCCGCTCGAGGCGGCGCGGTCCAGGCCCGAAGCGCCCGCGCAGATGCTCGAGCAGGCGGCATGAAGAGCGACCGTCCCCAAGGAGATGGAGCATGAATATCGGCGAAGCGGCGGCATTGTCCGGAATCTCGGCCAAGGCCATTCGCTATTATGAATCGATCGGACTGATCGAGCCGGCGCCGCGCAGCGACGGCGGCTACCGCAGCTACGGCGATACCGATGTGGCGTTCCTCACGTTCATTCGCCGCGCGCGCGGCCTCGGCTTCAGCGTCGAGGACGTCACCAACCTGTTGGGGCTCTACCGCGACAGGAACCGGGCGAGCGCCGACGTGAAGGCGATCGCCCAGGCGCATGTTGCCGGAATCGAGCGCAAGGTCGCCGAGCTCGAATCGATCCGCAGAACGCTCACGCACCTGATCGAGAATTGCCACGGCGACGAGCGGCCCGACTGCCCGATCCTCGACGATCTTGCCGGCGCCGCGACGCCCGGCGACGCGCGGCTGGTGTAGGCGGTGGAGGCGCGGGCGCGGCGGCGAGCCGTCGTCCTGGCGGTTGCGGTTTGGCTGGCTGGCGTGCATGCCGCCCGCCCGGCCGAGATTCAGACCGACCTGATTTCGCTTGAGTTCGCGGCCCCGCCTCCCGCCGCGGTGGCGCAGGCGCCCGCACCGGATGCCCCCGCGTGGCGGCGTTTCGCCGTCGCCGCGCCCGCCGCCGGCGAAGCGGCGCCGATGATCGCCGTCGTCATCGACGACCTGGGCATCGCGCGCGCCCGGTCGCAACGCGCGATCGAGCTTCCGGGGCCGCTGACGCTGGCGTTCTTTCCCCACGCCCCCGACCTCTCCGGGCAGACCGCTGTCGCGCGCCGCGCCGGGCACGAGATTCTGCTGCATTTGCCGATGGAGCCCGACGACCCGGAAGAGAATCCGGGCCCCGGCGCGCTGATGACCGGTCTCGACGAGCCCGAGTTGCGCGCGCGCGTGCACGCGATGCTCGCGAGCTTCGGCGCTTACGTCGGCGTCAACAACCACATGGGAAGCCGCTTTACCGGCGACGCGCCGGCGATGGCGATCGTGCTCGAGGAGGTCGCGGCGCGAGGCCTTTTGTTCCTCGATTCGCGGACGACCGATGAATCGCTCGCCCTGGAGCTGGCGCACGATATGGGCATTCCCGCGGCGCGGCGCGACGTGTTCATCGACAACGAATCGGATGGTGCGATGATCGACGCCCGGTTCGCCGAGCTCGAGGCCGTCGCGCGCGGGCGCGGCTTCGCCGTGGGCATCGCCCATCCGCGTCCACGCACGCTCGCCGCGCTCGCCGCGTGGCTTCCCGGGATGGCGAGGCGAGGCTTGATCCTGGTTCCGATCAGCACCATCGTCGCGCGCGGCGAGGGGATCGACCGCGCGGCCACGCATTCAGGCGGGAACGGCCAGTGACCGACGGCCGAACAGCGGCGATGCCGGGGCGTAAATGGTACTGGATTGCGGGTGCGGTCGGCGTGGTCGGTGCCGCGGCCTTCGTTTACTTTCTGGTGACCGGCATCGGCGGGCTCGGCGACGGTTTGCAGCAGATGCTGGCGCCGGGCGCGGCCGAGATCACGCTCGAGAAGCCGGGGACGTACACGATCTTCCACGAGCACGAAAGCGTCTTCGAAGGGCGTTACTATTCGTCGCCCGAGGTCGTTTCGGGACTCAGCATTGGGGTCGTCTCGAGCGTCGGCGGCGAGCCGGCGGCGCTCCGGCGGCCGGGCGCCAACGCCACCTACACGCTTGGCGGCCGCGCCGGCGTCTCGATCCTCGAGTTCGAGATCGCCGAACCGGGGCGGTATCGAATCTCCGCCGCGTACGCCGATGGCCGGAGCGCGCCCAAGGTGGTGATCGCAATCGGGCACGACTTCATGGGCGCGCTGCTGGTGACCATATTCGGCGGCATCGGCATCATGATCGCGAGCCTCGGCGGCGCCGGGGCCATCATCGCCATCACCTACATCAAGCGTGATCGGGCGATGAGCGCGCCGAAGAAGCAGGCGTAACGAATCCTCGATATGACCGCCGCTGGAAGCCCCTCCGCTAGAGCATTATTCGTCCACCTTTACAGGGTAAAGGTGAACTGCGTTCAATCGCCACGCGGGCTTCCGCCGCAGGGGCGGCGGCCCGCGGTCGCGGGCTGGCGTAATCCGAACGAGTGGAATCGTTCGGATTACGCTCTATAAATGGTGGATTGCGCGATCGAGAGAGGTAAGCCGTGTCAGACACCTACCTGGTTTCCGGAATGACCTGCGAGGGCTGCGTCCGCGCGGTCACCAACGCCATCCAGCGCGCCGTTCCCGGCGCCGCGGTCGACGTCGATCTCGAGACCGGAATCCTCCGCGACCGTGACCTCGCCGGTCGCGTCGGCGTAGTAGCGCGCCTTCAGCCGCGCGTTCTCGGCGAACGTCGACCCCGTTTCCTCCGGCTCCGGAACCGGGGGATGGTCGGCGAGGGTGACGATGGTGAGGGGCAACGCACCGAGGATGTCGCGGATCTCGTCGAGCTTGCCCGGATTCGTGGTGGCGACCAGTAAGCGGGACGTGCGCGAATCGGTCACGGCTGCGTCGACACCATGGAGCACGGCCTGCGGTGTTCTGGTCGTGTCGTCACGAGCGCTGGATCGGGGGGAGACTGTCCAGCGTGCCTGCAACCCGACGCCTGCAGGGCGAAGCCGGTGGAGAGGCGACCGTCTCGCATCGCCGGCTAGAGAAACTCTCCCACCAGCTCGCGTTGCAGCGTGACCAGATGACCGATGCCGGTCTCGGCCAGCGCCAACAGCGTATCGTGCGAGGCGCGCGAGAACGGCGCCCCTTCGGCGGTACCCTGGACTTCGATGAATCGGCCGTCGCCGGTCATCACGACGTTCATGTCGACCTCGGCCTTCGAGTCCTCGTCGTAGGCGAGGTCGAGCAGGGGGGTGCCGTTGACGATGCCCACGCTGGTGGCCGCGACATAGTCGGCGATCGGAATCCGTTTGAGGACGCCCCCCTCCTTCAGATGCTGGAGCGCGAAGACGAGCGCCACGAACGCGCCGCTGATCGCGGCCGTGCGTGTCCCGCCATCGGCCTGGATCACGTCACAGTCGATCCAGATTGTCCGCTCGCCCAGCGCCTCGAGCTGCGTGACCGCCCGGAGGGACCGACCGATCAACCGCTGGATCTCCTGCGTGCGTCCACCCACCTTGCCTCGGCTGGCCTCGCGGACAGTGCGCGTGGAGGTCGCGCGGGGCAGCATGCCATACTCGGCGGTCACCCATCCCTTCCCGGTACCGCGGAGGAAGTGCGGCACCTTGTCCTCGACACTCGCCGTGCAGATGACGCGTGTCCGCCCCGCCTCGATCAGCACCGATCCCTCGGCGTACTCGAGAT
>JACZUY010000003.1 GCA_022572945.1 Pseudomonadota bacterium | reverse complement strand
GCATCCCCCAAGCTTCTCCGAACACGAACGCCGATAGCGGCTTGCGCCGGCGCGGCGTGAAATCGCTTGGCCCGCCGCGAAGGACCGACGTGCGCGCTTGAAACGATTGCATGGCCCGAATAGGATCGGCGCGCCCACACCACCACGCCATGTTCAGGCCTCGGGGTACGGTTCCAGCGTGCAGGCCGCCGTCATCGTCTTTCCGGGTTCCAACTGCGACCGCGACGTGGCTGTCGCGCTGGGCGCGAGCATGGGGCGTCCGCCGCTGATGGTCTGGCACGGCGACAGCGCGTTGCCGGCGGTCGACCTCATCGTGATTCCGGGCGGGTTCGCTTACGGCGACTACCTGCGCGCGGGCGCGATCGCGGCGCATTCGCCGGTGATGCGCGAGGTGGTGGCGCGGGCGCGCGCCGGCGCCCCGCTGCTCGCCATCTGCAACGGCTTCCAGGTCGCCGCCGAATCGGGGCTGCTGCCCGGCGCGCTGCTGCCCAACGCGGGTCTCAAGTTCGTCTGCCGCGACGTCTATATCAGGACCGAATCGAGCGGCGGCATCTTCACCGGCCACTACCAGCGCGGACAGGTGATCCGCCTGCCCGTGGCGCACCACGCCGGCAACTACCACATCGACGACGACGGGCTCAAGGCGCTCGAAGACAACGGGCAAGTGGCGTTCCGCTACTGTACGCCGGGCGGCGAGCCCGGCGACGGCGCCAATCCCAACGGCTCGCGCGACGACATCGCCGGCGTCTACAACGAGGCCGGGACAGTGCTCGGCCTGATGCCCCATCCCGAGCGGCTGGCCGACCCCCGCCTCGGCGGCGACGACGGCAAGGCAATGTTCGATTCTCTCGTGGCCGCCCTGGGATGAGCGGCGCACCACCCCGTCCCAACGACCTGATGGGTCTGAGCGAGGACGAGTACGACCGCGCGGTGGCGATCCTCGGGCGCGAGCCCAACATCACCGAGCTCGGCATCTTCTCGGTGATGTGGAGCGAGCATTGCTCGTACAAGTCGTCGCGGAAATGGCTCGAGACGCTGCCCACCGAGGCGCCGTGGGTGATTTGCGGGCCGGGCGAGAACGCCGGCGTCATCGACATCGGCGACGGCCTCGCCGCGGTGTTCAAGATGGAGAGCCACAACCACCCGTCGTTCATCGAGCCCTACCAGGGGGCGGCGACGGGCGTCGGCGGCATCCTGCGCGACGTGTTCACCATGGGCGCGCGCCCGGTGGCCAACCTCAACGCGTTGCGTTTCGGCAGCCCCGAGCACCCCAAGACCCGCCATCTGGTCGCCGGCGTGGTCGCCGGCATCGGCGCCTACGGAAATTGCATCGGCGTTCCCACGGTCGGCGGCGAGTGCAACTTCCACCCTTCGTACAACGGCAACATCCTGGTCAACGCCATGACCGTGGGCATCGCGCCAAAGGACCGAATCTTCTACTCCGCCGCGTCGGGCGTGGGCAACGCCGTGGTCTACGTCGGCTCGAAAACGGGGCGCGACGGCATCCACGGCGCGACCATGGCGTCGGCCGAGTTCGACGACGACAGCGACGCCAAGCGCCCGACCGTACAGGTCGGCGATCCGTTCACCGAGAAGCTCCTGCTCGAGGCGTGTCTCGAGCTGATGGCCACCGACGCGATCATCGCCATCCAGGACATGGGCGCCGCCGGGCTGACCTGCTCGTCGGTGGAGATGGCCGACAAGGGCCGCGTCGGGATCAGCCTCGACCTCGACGCCGTGCCACGGCGCGAAAGCGGCATGAGCGCGTACGAGATCATGCTGTCCGAAAGCCAGGAGCGCATGCTGATGGTGCTGAAGCGCGGGCGCGAGTCGCAGGCGCGCGCGGTATTCGAGAAATGGGGGCTCGACTTCGCCATCGTCGGCGCGCTCACCGACACGGGCCGCCTGGTGATCGAGCAGGCCGGCGAGGTGGCCGCCGACATTCCCGTGGCGCCGCTGGTCGACGAGGCGCCGCGGTACGAGCGGCCGTGGACGCCGGTCCCGCCGCCAGCCACGCTCGCCGCCGCCGACGTGCCGCAACCCGAAAGCCTCTCCGGCTGCCTCGAGCGCCTGCTCGCCAGCCCCGACCTTTGCGCCAAGCGCTGGGTGTGGGAGCAATACGATCACATGGTCATGGCCGACACCGTGCAGCGCCCGGGCGGCGACGCCGCGGTCGTGCGCGTGCACGGCGCCAACAAGGGGCTGGCGATGACCGTCGACTGCACGCCGCGCTACTGCGCCGCCGACCCGAAGACCGGGGGCGCCCAGGCGGTCGCCGAAGCGTGGCGAAATCTTACCGCCGCCGGCGCCAGGCCGCTCGCGGTGACCGATTGCCTCAACTTCGGCAGCCCCGAGCGGGCCGAGGTGATGGGGCAGTTCGTCGGCTGCATCGAGGGCCTCGGCGCGGCCTGCGCGGCGCTGGACTTTCCGGTCGTCTCGGGCAACGTCTCGTTCTACAACGAGACCAACGGCCGTGCGGTGCAGCCAACCCCGGCGATCGGCGCGGTGGGGATCATCGCCGATCTCGACCGCATGGCGACCCCGGCGCTCGACGCCCCCGGCGAAACCTTGATTCTGGTGGGCGACACCGCCGGGCATCTCGGCGCGTCGCTGTTCGCGCGGGAGATCGCCGGGTTGGAGGCGGGCGCGCCGCCGCCGGTGGACCTCGCCGCCGAGCGCCGCAACGGCGACTTCGTCCGCGGCCTCATCGAGGCGGGGCGGGTCGGCACCTGTCATGACGTATCCGACGGCGGCCTCTACGTCGCGGTGGCGGAAATGGCGCTCGCCGGCGGCGTCGGCGCGACGCTCGAGGCACCGCCCGAAGGCGTGGCCCCGCACGCCTGGTTTTTCGGCGAGGACCAGGCGCGCTACGTGATCGCCGCGAACGCTCGCGATGTCGCCGCGATACTCGTCGAGGCGGAAACCGCCGGTGTGCCCGCCCGGACGATCGGGCGCACCGGCGGCGCCGCGTTGACAGCGTCGGGCGATGACCCTATATCGCTAGCGCAGCTACGCGGGGCGCACGAGGGGTGGCTCCCGGGATACATGTCGTCCGGATAGCTGTCAGGAAAGGGTTCCGCAATGGCGATGGAAGCCGCCGAGATCGAACGGCTGATACGCGAGGCGATTCCCGGCGCCGAGGTCACGATCGACGATCTCCGCGGCGACGGCGATCACTACGCGGCGCACGTCGTCGCCGGCGCTTTCCGCGACAAGACGCGCGTGCAGCAGCACCAGATGGTTTACCAGGCGCTGCGCGGCAAGATGGGCGACGATCTGCACGCGCTGGCGCTGCAAACCGCCGCTCCCGATGATGCCTGAAATCCACTGAACCGAAGGAAGGCGAAGACATGACGGCACAGAACCCGGTCTTCGAGCGTATCGAGCAGGATATCTCGGACAACGACGTCCTGTTGTACATGAAGGGCACGCCGGTCTTTCCACAGTGCGGCTTTTCCGCCGCGGTGGTGCAGATTCTCAGCACGCTCGAGGTCAAGTTCAAAAGCGTCGACGTGCTCACCGACCCCGGCTTGCGCGACGGCATCAAGCAGTTCAGCGACTGGCCGACGATTCCGCAGCTTTACTGCAAGGGCGAGTTTGTCGGCGGCTGCGACATCGTGCGCGAGATGTATGAGACCGGGGAGCTGGCCGAGCTGTTTCGCGGCAAGGGCGTCGGCGCGGCCGCCTGAGCGTGCCCGCGAAGCCGCCCGCCGAAATTACCGGCTACCACGCCCACGTCTACTACGACGACTCGACCCGCGATGCAGCCGCAAAGCTGCGCGAGGCGATAGCGGCGCGCTTCGAGGTGCGGCTCGGGCGCTGGCGCGACGAACCGGTCGGGCCTCATCCCCGGCCGATGTATCAGGTCGCGTTCGCGCCCGATCAGTTCGACCGGCTGGTGCCGTGGTTGATGCTCAACCGCGCCGGTCTCGTCGTCTTCGTCCATCCGGAAACCGGCGACGACCTCGCCGACCACTCGGACCACGCGGTGTGGCTCGGCGAGAAGCTGACGCTCGATCTCAGCGTCCTCGAACATTCCGGGGACACACGAACATTCCGGGGACACAATACTTAATTCTATAATTAAGTATTGTGTCCCCTTATTGGGCGCCACACCTTGAAGGCGGTCATCGACGAGACCGGGACGTTGATCGGCCGCGGGATCGAGCGGGCTTATGTCGACAAGCGATTTCTCGGCCACAAGGCGCCAATCACTGCAGGGTGATATAACCGATCGCTTTTCGATCGTTCGTCCCCGGCGCCGACGATGGCCGCCCGGCGCGCGGGCGTCATGACGCGCTGATCATTTCCAGCATGCGCTGGCGGTCGAGGATGTGCAGTTTCTTGTATTGGCGCTTGGCGACCTTTTCCTTGAACAGCTGGCCGATGGCCTCGGCGACCGTTTCCGGGGTGGTGCCGACCCACAACGCGACCTCCCTGTGATTCGGCATGTGGTTGATGATCCACTCGCTCGGGTTCGAGGGATCGGGCTCGGCCATTTGCAGGAGCTCGCTCATGACGCGTTGAATCACGGTGGTCGAACTCAATCCCACGACGCGCAAATTCAGGGTCCGGACGGTGCTCACCAGGAAGCGCATCAACCGCAGCGACACGTCCGAATTCGCGTCCAGGAACTCCATGAACGCGTCGGCGGGCACCATGGCGACCACGCTGTCCTCGAGCGTGTACAGCGTCGCGGAGCGCGCCTCGCCGTCGATTGCCGAAAGCTCGCCGAAGTACTGGCCGGCGTGAAGGTCGACAAAGGCCACCTCCTGGCCCGATTTGGCGTGACCGACGATCCGGACGCTGCCCTCGACGATCAAGTAGACCTCCGAACCCGAATCGGTCCGGTCGAAGATCAGTTCGCCTTCCGGGTACCAGTACCAGCCTGAAATCTCTTCGAGCCGTTTGATCGTGGTCTTGTCGAGGCCCTCGAGGAGGCTGATGCTCCTCAAGTTGTTGTTGCCGCCGGGCTTGACTTCCTTCCGCATGAATCCCACGACCACAGACTGTTCAGGGCTCCCTTGCGCCGGAGAATTGCCGGCCGGTGGCTGACTCCAGCACAGCACGTCACACTAACGCTAATCCATTAACGAATTATGCGCACTATCAAATCCAGTTACCGCTCTAGCGCGAGGACTCATGCATGCGTGAAAAGGCGCGTCGCGAGCAATCAAAGCGCGCTTGCGCCGCCTGCCGCGCCGGGGAACACTCACGGCGCGTACGGAATCCGGTCCGAGATTTTGAGCGTCTCATCGGACGAAAGATCTTCCACCGGATAATTTACGGTTCCGATCGTCACCTTGGGGCGGAGTTCAAAGTCCTCGAGAAAAAGCGCCATGTTGTCGATCCGTTCGCGAGCCTTGTCGGCGACGGGCCGGCAACGATCCCAGTACGTGTTCTGCAGCAGCATGCAGAACTCGTCGTCGGACATTCTGGCGACAAGGTCGCTGTTGCGAATCACCTGGTTCAACGCCCGCGAAACCTCGACCATAAGGGTCTCCGCCGGGCCGAAGCCGTGTTCCTCCAGGGTCTCCTTGTAGTCGTCGACGGTAACGTACATCAACGAGCCCTTTTCGTTCATGCGCCGGGTCTCGGCAAGCACCACGCGGAAGAATTGGCGAAAGCTCGCGAGATTGACGAGCCCGGTCATCGAGTCGGTCCCCGCGCCGTCGCGCAGTTCGTCCTCGAGGTCCAGGAGCCGCTTGACGTTGGCCATCTTGAGGCGGAACTCGAGCGGGTTCAGCGGACGACCGAGAAAGTCGTCGGCGCCGGCTTCGAGCGCGGCCACCAACACGTCCTTGGAATTCTGCTTGGTCGAGACGATGATGTAGCTGTACCGGCTGCGCTTGAGCTTGCGAATGTTGAGCGTCAACTCGAAACCCGACATGCCCGCGATGTCCCAGTCGGTGATGACGATGCGAAAGGGCTCCTTCTTGAGACGTTTGAACGCCGTCGAGCCGTTCGACTCGGTTTCGGCGTCGAAGCCCCAGTTATTGAGCTTCCTCGCCGCGAGGCGGGCGAACAGGAGGTCCTCGGAGACAACAAGAACCTTCATCGTCGATTATCCTCGACAAACCGCGGGCGGACGACAGCATGGAATATTCCCGAACGCGCGGTTTCGGGTGAAAGCGGTTGTCCTTCGGACACAATCCGGCTTGCGGCGGCGCGCCCCGATCATAGGTACCGGCAGTCTCCTGTCAATTTGCCGGGCTGCCCGCCGCCGCGAGCCCCGTTCCCGACGCCCGTCGGGCAGCGAGGGGCCGCCTGCGCGGCGCGTGATCAGCCTCCGGCCTCGGCGCTCTCATCAGCGGTGCTCGCTTCCTCCGCCTCCTGGGCGGCGCCTGGCGTCGCAATCCGGGCGCAACGCGGCGCGCAGCTGAACGTCGCCTCCACGGTGTTGCGATCGAGAGTCACCTCGCGATCGACGTTCGGCACGACCAACAGGTCGGTATGCACGATTTCCGCGCCATTGACGTCGAGGATGTAAAGGTTCGTCTCGCCGGGAGCTCTGCCGACAATGAAGACCAACCGCGGCGATTCGAGCACGACATCGGCAATGGTCGGGTCGGCGACCATGATGGTGCCCGCATCGGTGTCGAGGTGCATCAGGTGCGCCTTGTCGACGGTCACGCGCAAGGTCTCGGCCGCGCCGGCGGGAAGAGCGGCGAATAACACGAGCCCGATGACGGTGGCTAGACGGCGTCTCATGGTTTCAATCCGTGATCACAAGATGGCATCGCTGCCATCGAATTTCTCTTCCCGGCGAAAGCCGCCAAATCCCAAGCCTGGGCATGGCCGACTCCACCATCAATTCACCCTAGCATATCAGTTTGTTAGCTTGAAGTGCGGAATTCAGTCGTGGTGGCGGTCAAAAACGGTTCCCCCGACGTGTTGCCTGGTCTTGCGGGCCATTTGCCATGGCGATATAGTCTCGCGCGCCTATTGGTTGCTCCGTATACTCCGCGAAGAGACTTCGAATTCTTCTCGGACGCGTTTACAACAATGTCGTCATCGAGCCGCATGCTGCGAAAATTTACCTTTTGTGTCGTTGCCTCTGTCTTTCTCTGGGGCTGTGAAACCCTCGAAAAGGGGCCCGAGCTGAGCGACGCGGGCTCGGAGCCGATCGGCGAATTCCTGCGCACTGCGGCGGCCAATTCGCAGAACAGTTTCAACTACCCGTCCGCCGTAAACTATTATCATAATCTGTACACCCGCGATCCCGACGACTTGGACGCCACGCTCGGCTTGGCGAGAAACCTTCGTTATATCGGAGCGTCGGGGCAGGCGGCGGATCTGCTGGCGAAGGCCGTGCTCGACAATCCCGAGCTGACGGCGCTCAGGGCGGAGCTCGGCAAGGCCCAGCTTGCATCGGGCGAGGCTGCGGAAGCGGCGGCGACACTGCTGCGTGTCAGCCAGGAAGAGCCCGGTAACTGGGAAGTTCTGTCGGCGCTTGGCATCGCACACGACCTTCTCGGACAACCCGATTCGGCGCAAAGGCATTACCGGGCGGCATTGGAACAGTCACCGAACAACCGCAGCGTGGTGAACAACCTCGCGCTTTCGATGGCGCTTTCGGGCGATATCGACCGGGGGATCACACTTCTGAGAGAGGTCTCGAACCGGCCCGGGGCGACCGTCCAGGTCCGCCAGAACCTGGCGCTCATGTACGCGATGAAGGGCGATCTCACCACGGCCGAGCGATTGGCGCGCTTGGACCTGCCGCCCGAGATGGTCGAGCATAATCTCGAATATTACCGGCGGCTCTATCCCAACCTGGTCGCCGGGCTTCAGCCCCAGTCGGCGCCGATTACCTCGGGCGCCCCCCGGGCCGCCGCGGCGCCCGTGCAGAAGGTCGAATCGGAACCCGTTGCGGTGGAGCCGGTCGAGGCAACGCCCGAAACCGGCCAGGCCCAGTCCGCCGAGCCGGCGCAAATCGTCGCCAGGGCCGCGGCGCCGACCGAGGCGGCAGGCGGGTCGCGGGCCGAAGACGAAGCCTTTGCCGCCGGATTCAAGATCAGGCTCGGGGGTTACGCCAGCCGCGCGCGCGCCGAGCAAGGACTGACGGCGCTTCGAGACGCGCACATCGATCTGCTTTCGGGCCTTCAGTTGCGGATTGGCGACGTTGACGACGCCGTCTACACGGTGCTCGCCGGCCCTCTGGCGAGCGAGGCTCTCGCCGCCGATCTCTGCACCAAGCTTCACAGTCGCCGGGAGCGCTGCACGCTCGTCGCTCCGTGATGGCCTGACATGCCGGCTCAACCGAATCGGTCTACGCCTCGAGCAACGTTTTCAACGGCACAGCCGGGTCGGCGAGCGCGTCTCGATCGACGCGCGCCCCGGATTCGATGAGCTTCCGCGCGTAACGGACGTCGCGCGGGAGGTTCACGGAATTCGCCGCCACCAGCACGCCGTCGAGCAGGTAGAAGGCCGTGAACCGGCGGTCTTCCATGTCGCCGCGATAGACGATCTGGTCCCATCGATCCGCGACCCCGGTCATCTGCAGATTGAGGTCGTATTGATCGGACCAGAACCACGGCACCTCGGCGTAGGCGACGTTGGACCCGCACATGACGCGCGCCACCGCGATCGCCTGGTTCTGGGCGTTCTGCCACGATTCGAGCCGGATCTGGCGGCCGAGCAGCGGGTTGTAATGGCGGGCGACGTCGCCCGCGGCAAATATTTCGGGGTCCGACGTGCGACCGAACTCATCGACGACGATGCCGTCGTCGACGGCCAGCCCGGCGGCTTCGGCGAGCGCGGTGTTGGGCATGATGCCAATGCCGATGACGACGAGGTCGACCGTCAACCGCGTTCCATCGGAACACACCACTTCGTCGACGCGCCGGTCGCCGGCGAACCCGCTGACGGTGGTGCCCGTGCGGACTTCGGCGCCTTGCGCCGCGTGCACATCGGCGAAGAACCGGCCGACCTCGGGTGCGACGACGCGGTTCATCACCACCGGTTCCATCTCGAGCACGGTGACCCGGCACCCCCGGCTTCGCGCGGCGGCGGCGACCTCGAGCCCGATATAGCCGCCGCCGACCACCGCAAGCGCCGCACCCTCGGCGAGCCGCGCCCGAATGGCAAGCGCGTCTTCGATGTCCCGCAGATAGAACACGCCGGGAAGCTCCGCGCCGGAGATTGCCAAACGCCGGACCCGCGACCCCGTGGTGATCAGGAGCTTGTCGTATGCGAGCTCGTCGCCGTCGGCGAGCAGGACGCGGCGGGCGCTCGGGTCGATCGCCGAGGCGCGTGCGCCGAGGCGGAGGTCGATATCCTGCTCGCGGTAGAAGCCCCGGTCGCGAAGGTAGGTCGTTTCGGGCCCGTCATCGCCGCTGAGAAGCTGCTTCGACAGGGGCGGGCGCTCGTAGGGAACATGGGGTTCCTCGCCGACGAGCACGATGCGCCCGGCGAAACCCGCCTTGCGCATGGCTTCGACCGCGCGCCCGCCGGCCTGGCCGGCGCCGATGACCACGAATCCCGAATCGGCCGTCACCCAATCCTCGTCGCGCCACCGAGCGTTCGGCGCTCAGCCCTTGGGAACCTGCACGTAGATGTCGTCGCCTTCGACCTTGACCGGAAAGGTGCGCAAGTCCTCCTCGACCGGCGGCGACAGCGCTTTTCCGGTGGGAATGTGGAATTGCCCCGCGTGAAGGGGGCATTCGATCACGTCGCCCTCGACGAAGCCTTCCGAAAGCGACGCGAACTCGTGCGTGCAAACGTCGTCGGTGGCGTAGAAGGTTCCGTCCACCTTGAAGAGCGCGATGTACTCGGCGCCGACCTGGACCGCCTTGGGCTCGTCGTCCGTGACCTCGCTCGTCTTCGCTACCCGATGCCATTCGGCGTTGTTCGCATCGCTCATCGACCGCTCCCTTCGACAACTCGTACGCCCGCTACGCCCAACAATGGGGCGCGAGGGCCTGCATGCCAAGGGTTTGCTGCGAACAAATTTGTCCGGGCCGGACATTGCCCCGGCGCCGGCGGGTGGGCTGCCCAAGCGGGTTGAATCCGGGCCGGTCGACGGGCACTGTGGCGGCACGCAACGTTGGGCCGCGCACGAGCCAGTGGCGATGACAGACGCCGTCCTGCTATCGACCGTCATATTGCTGGGGATCGCTCCGATAACCGGCAGCTTTCTCGGCGTGTTGGCGTTGCGCATTCCGGCGGGCCGCAAGGTCCTGATCGACCGCTCGGCGTGCGATGCCTGCGGGCACGTGCTCGGCCTCCTCGATCTCATGCCCGTGGTCAACTGGATGGTGAGTCGCGGCCGATGCCGCTACTGCGGTGAACGGGTGAGCCTGTTCTACCCGCTCATCGAGCTGGCGGCGCTCGCCGTCGTGCTTTGGGCGTGGACCGTGGCGTCGGGTCCGGAGCTCTGGGCGGGGAGCATTCTGGGATGGCTGCTGATGGTGCTGGCGCTGATCAACACGCGCCATTTCACCGTGCCCAACGAGCTGGTTGTGGCGCTCTTCTCCGTCGGCTTCGCGGTTGCCGCAATCACCGGCCCAGGCGCGATGGTCGACAGCCTGGCCGGCGCCGGAATCGGCTTCGGCTGCGGTTTGGCCATGCCGGCGGCGGACGCAAGGCTCGACCGTAAGTCCGCCCTGGGGTCGGGCGAAGCCAGGCTGCTCGCGGCGGCCGGCGCATGGGTGGGATGGCAGGGATTCCCCGACGTCGCGGTCGTCGCCTTGCTGGCGGCGCTCGCCGTCGCGGTCGTCCATGCTCGTACGCGCTCCGCCGACCGGCGGCTGCCGGTGGGGGCGTGCGTCTGCCTCGCGACCTGGCTGGCGTGGCTCTACGGGCCGCTGATTCTCGGCTGACCCGAGGACGAAATTCTTTCCGGATGGGGCTTGCGGTGCGCGCCCGCGCGATGCCGCTCGAAGCGCGCCGCCGAAGGCTGGCTACATCGCCATGACCTGGATGACCGCCGGGCCGATGACGACGATGAAGATCACCGGCAGGAAGAAGGCGATCATCGGCACGGTCATCTTGGCGCCCAGGGCCGCGGCCTTCTCCTCGACCTTCGCCATGCGCTTCTCGCGGTTCTCCTGCGAGATCACGCGCAAGGCGGTGGCCAGGGGCGTGCCGTACTTCTCCGACTGGATCAACGACGTGGTGAACGACTTGACGGTATCCAGCCCGGTTCTGAGGGCGAGGTTTTCGAGCGCCTTGCCGCGGTCCCCGAGGTAGGCGAGCTCGGCCGTGGTCAGGCCGAACTCCTGAGCCAGGACCGGCGCGTTTTCCGCCATCTCGTCGGTAACGCGGTTGAACGCGGCCTCCATCGACAGACCCGCCTCGACACAAATGACCAGCAAATCGAGGGCATCGGGGAACTGCATCGTAAACTCTTGCTGGCGCGACTGAATCTGGCTGGTGAGAATCAGATTGGGGAGGAAGTAACCGATCGGCAGCGCGGCGAAGCAATAGATCAATTTCATGAAGAAATCGACGTCGAACGTCTTCGCGACGAACAAGATGAACCACGTGAGGATAGCCAGTACGATTGGCATCAACAGCCGCATGAAGGTGAAGATGATGGCGGCGGCCGGCCCGCGATATCCCCCCTGGGCAAGCCTGTTCTTCAGTTCCTGCGACGCCAGAAGCTCCTCGAGGTTCACCGCCTCGACCACCTTTTTCATCAAGCCGATCTGGGTCTCGCTCACCAGGGACTTCTTATCCTTTTCCTGAAGCTTGGCGCGTTGTTGCTGGCTCAACTCCTCGCGCCGCTTGGCCACGGCCTTGAGGCGCGAGCTCAATGCGCTCTGTTGCAGGAACGGCATCGCCAGGGCGACGATCATCATGAACGTCGCGGCGCTGGCGAGGAACACGATGAGCGCCTGCTGATCGATAAATCTGTCGAGCATGACGACCCTCACATCTTCAGCTTGGTCATGGCGTTCATGACGTACGCTCCCACGCCCATCAACCCGCCGGCGACGTAGAGCAGGGTGTTGCCGAGATCCTCGGTGAAAAGCAGGACGATATACTCGGGACTGATGACGGCCAGCATCGCCATGATGCAGAAGGGCAGGGCGCCGATGATCATCGCCGTCGATTTCGCCTCGGACGATTTGGTTTTGATCGTGTCGGCCATCTGCTTGCGGCCGCGCAGCACTTTCGACAGGTTGCCCAGCGTCTCGGCGAGGTTGCCGCCGGTCTGCGCGTTGATGTTGAGGACGATGGCGAAAAACTTCAGCTCCGGAGTCGGCATACGGTCGGTCGCGCGCTCGAGCGCCTCGTCGAGCGTCAGTCCAAGGCGCTGGCCCTCGGTGAACAACCGGAATTCGGTGCACACCGGTTCGGGACTCTCGCGGGCGATGATTCGCATGCACTCCGCGGTCGGCAGGCCCGACTGGATGCCGCGCGTAATGACGTCGATCGCGTCGGCGAAATGAAAGGTGAATTTTTTCTGGCGCCGGCGCGCGATGAAACCAAGCGCGTATGTCGGCAGGAAGAAGCCCACCGGAATGGCGACCAGCGGCGTAGCCCACAAGGGTCCGAACTTGAACAGAATATAAATACCCGCCGCGATCACCCCGACGACGACGCTGATGAGGTAGATGTGGGTGACCGGCATGTCGAGACCGGCTTCCTGAATCTTCTTGCGGATCTCGAATCGCCGCTTCGACTTCTTCTGCGTGTCCTCGAGCTCCTTCAACCTCGCCTGAATCATTTTCCGTTGGGCGCCGGCGCCTTTGTCTCTCTTTGCGGCGGCCTCGCTGCCGCCCGGGTCGACGATCGCCTTGACCCGTTTGCGCAAACGCGCGCGGGGGCCGAACTTGAGCTCGTAGGCAAAGACGGTGCACACGGACCCCAAGAGCAGGGCCATGGTGAAGGCCACCGCAAGCGTGAGTATGAGGGGGCTATCCATTGGGCTTCACGCCGGGTCGCCTTGCAGGCCCTCCATCGCCTCCTGGAGCAGGTCCTCGAGACCGAAGTAGCGCGCGCGGTCCCAGAACGCGGGCCGCACGCCGGTCGCTTTGTGGTGGCCGATGAGCTTGCCGTCGGCGTCCTCGCCGGTGATCTCGTAGAGGATGAGATCCTGGAGAATCACCACCTCGCCTTCCATGCCCATCACCTCGGTGATGTGGGTGATGCGGCGCGAACCGTCGCGCAGGCGCTGCGCCTGGATGATGACATGAACCGCCGCGGCGATCTGCTCGCGCACCGTCTTCGCCGGCAGATTGTAGCCGCCCATGGCGATCATGTTCTCGACGCGGCTGAGCGCCTCGCGCGGGTTGTTGGCGTGGATGGTGCCCATCGAGCCGTCGTGGCCGGTGTTCATCGCCTGCAACAGGTCGAACGCCTCGGGTCCGCGCACCTCGCCGACGATGATCCGTTCGGGGCGCATCCGCAGGCAGTTCTTGATCAGGTCCCGCATGGTGATCTCACCGACGCCCTCGAGGTTCGGCGGCCGGGTCTCCAGCCGCACCACGTGGGGCTGCTGGAGCTGCAGCTCGGCCGAGTCCTCGCAGGTGATGGTGCGCTCGCCCATGTCGATGAACCCGGTGAGCGCGTTGAGCAGCGTGGTCTTGCCGCTGCCGGTGCCGCCCGAGATCAGGATATTGAGCCGGGCCGCGCCGATGACCTCCAGGAGCTTGGCGCCGGCCGGCGGTATGGCCCCGAAGTTGACCAGGTCGGACAGCTTGAGCTTGTCCTTCTTGAACTTGCGGATCGTCAGCGTCGGTCCGTCGATCGACAACGGCGGCGCGATCACGTTGACGCGGCTGCCGTCGAGCAGGCGCGCGTCGCAGATCGGGCTCGATTCGTCGACGCGCCGGCCCACCGCGCTGACGATGCGCTGGCAGATGTTCATCAGCTGCGTGTTGTCGCGGAACTTGATGTCGGTGAGCTCGATCGTGCCGCCGGTCTCGATGTAGACCTTGTCGTAGCCGTTGACCATGATGTCGGCGATATCGTCGCGCGCGAGCAACGGCTCGAGCGGTCCGAGACCGAGCACGTCGTCGCAGATCTCGGTGATCAGCCGCTGCTGTTCGGCGGCGCTCAGCACCAGATTGCGCAGGCTGATGATCTCGGAGACGATGTCGGTGATCTCTTCGCGCACCTGGTCCGTTTCGAGCTTGCTCAGCTCGGTGAGGTCGACCGTGTCGATCAGCGCATTGAAGATGTTGATCTTGGTCTGGGCGAAGCGCGCCTCGGCGGCCGGATCGGCTGGTCCCTTTGGCTTGGGCGGCGGCGCGGCCTCTTGTTTGGGCTCTGGTTTCGCCTCCTCCCTGGAGGCGACCACCTTGATGTCCGGCTTGGGTGTGGGGTCCCGTTCAGGTTCCGGCGGCGCTACGTCGACCGGCTTCTTGGCTGGGGCGCCACTGCGTTTTCCGAATGACATCACTTAACCTTTTCGTAGCTTCGCCAAAAAGGAAAGCGCACCCGCCGCCTTCTCCGGTTCTTGCTTCTTCGACCTCGGCGGTTCGATGCCGCTTATGGTTTGCGCGAGCGCGTTGAATCCCTCCGTGACTTTGTGGCGTGGGTTCTCGACTCCGATCATCTGACCGTTGTTGGTCGCGGTGCCGAACAGCGCGGGATCGTGCGCGATGACCAAATCCGGCGAACTTCCGACGGCGTGCTCGAAGTCCTTGGTCGACAGTTCGCTCTTCCGAAACGCGCCCTGGTGGTTGACGACCAAACGGATCGGCGCGTCGTTGGGCCGCCCGGCGGTCAGCGTATCGACCAGATTCTTCGAATCCCGCAAGCAGGCCAAATCAAGCATCGACGTGACCACGATCTCCTCGCAACTCTTGAGCACGTGTTGAGTCCACGACGTCCAGTGAGTTGGTACATCGAGGACAATGAACGGCGCCGTCGTGCGGACCAGATTCAGCAACGTATCGAACGATTCAATGTCGATGTCGGCGTCGCTGTCAAGCACCCCGCGGGCGGAAAGCAGCATTAGGTGGTCTTCGGGCATCGACATGTAGCGTTTGAGAAGCACCTCGTCGAGACGGTCGGGATGGGCCAGCGCGTCTACGATGCCCTGCTCCGACTCCATATTGAACGCCATTCCCAGCGTGCCGAATGCGAGGTCGAGATCGAGGACGACGACGTCGTCGTCGCGGATCCGCGCGAGCGACCACGCGATGTTGTGCGCGACCGTGCTGCTGCCGGTGCCGCCCTTCGCGCCGATGAAGGCGATGACGCGGCCGCGCGGCGGCTCCGACGGATCTATGGCGACCGACTCGATCGCCTGATAGATCTGGATCGGGGTGAACGGCGAAACCAGGTAGTCGCTCACGCCCTCCTGCGTCAGGCTGCGGTACGTCGCCACATCGTTGACCGCGCCGAGGACGAGGACCTCGGTTCCCTCGTCGCAGACCTCGGCCAAACCGCCGATGCTTTCCAACAGGTCGTCGCCGCTGAGCGCCGTCTCGATGATGATGAGGTTCGGCGTGGTGCTCTCGCTGAAATGCGCGACCGCACCAACGGCCCCCCCGAGGTGGCTGTCGGTGATGGCCTTCTCGAGCCGGCGGTCGGCGAACGCCTGGTCGACTATGGCCTTCGTCTCTTCGCTTTCGAGAAAGGCGGTTATCGTCGTCCTGAAAATGGTCAACTCCTTCGTTTGGCGGCCGACCGAATCCTTACTCCGCCTCCTCCGCTTCCGCTTCCTCTGCCTCGGCGCGGGCGGCGCCTGTCACCTCTCCGGCGCGGTACAGTTGAATGATGGTGTTGCTCCGCACGGCGTCGCGCAGTCCGGCTTGGCGGGGCCTGGCCAGGTCGCCTGGATCGGCGATCATCAGCCCGACTCCGCGCTGCATCGAGCAACCGAAGTTGCTGTGGACGGTGTTGGTCCAGTCGTAGCTCGCTTCCTTGCTCCAGTCGCCGCATGCGGGGATGCGCATGACGAGCTTCTCGTAGCTTACCATCACCGGGGCGTTTGCTTCCTGCTCATCCGTGGCGACGCGGAGGATAACCTCGGCGGCAGGCAGGCCGTGCTGGCGCGCCCGGTCGGCGATCTGCTTGGCCCGGCCGAGAACCCGGGCATCGCCCGCGGCGGCGCCGGGCACGCTGATCATCAGCTGTCCGCGCCTCTCGGCCATATAGGCCGCCACGAACCCGTCGATCCGGCGGAGCTCGCCGGAAGTGAGCCGTTCCGCGCCTTCCGCGCCCGGCAGGTTGAGGGTGGCGCGGACGCTTTCGACGGCAAGCGGATGCCGCTGGCTGTAATCCTCACTGAACACGGGCAGTCCGCCTATCCTCATCTCCGCCGTCGTGCACGCGGCGAGAATCAGGCCGAGGCCGCACAGGACGCACAGCCGGCGCCAGCGTACGCTCTCTGGGTGTCTCAAATGTCCCATGACCGTCATTCCATGATGTAGCCGACGGGACCCAGCAGCCGTCCGATCGGCAGCGCCTGGTCCGGAGCCTTGGGCTTGACGTAGACGTCGTGCAGCCGGCCCAGCAGATACATATCGAAATCGTTCGCCGGCGCGAAGCCGTCGGTCGGCAGGGCGATCGCTCCTTCGCTTACTGGGCGTGAAAGATAGGCGGTCACCGTGATCACCAGCTCGGTCTCGCCCTTCTGGAAGCTGGTGCTGCGGAACAAGGCGCCAAGGATCGGGATGTCCTTCAAGCCGGGGATCCCTTCGATCGTGTTGCGAACGTCGTCCTGCAGCAATCCCGCGATCACGATGCTGCCGCCGCTCGGCAGCTCGACCGTCGTCTCCGCCCGGTTGACGATCAGACCCGGAATAGTGACCACCTGCCCTCCGCCGATCGGGATGTCGAGTTTGGTCTCGACGAAATCAAGTGAGCTCACCTCGGTGGAGAGCTTGAGGCTTATCAGTCCCGAACTCAGCACCACGGGCGTGAAGGTCAAGACGATGCCGAATTGCTTGAACTCAACATCGATCGTAACCTGGCCCGCATCGGTCACCGTCACGTTGACCGGAACGGGGAACTCGCCGCCGACCAGGAGGTTCGCATTTTCCCCCGATATCGCGGTCAGGGTGGGTTCGGCAAGGGTCTTGACCAGGCCCTGGCTTTCGAGGGCGTCGAGCGTGACACTCAGCTCGTCGAAGAGATGGGCGCCCGAGACCACCGATACGAGACCTCGCGTGAACGCATTGGCGGCAGCGGCTGCGCCAATGAGTCCGCCCTGACCAAGCAGCGAGAAGTTACTGTTACCTGCGTCAAGCACCGTCACGTTCGTGGAGATGCCGAGCTGTTTGACGATGTTTCGCTGCATCTCGGCAATCCGCACGCGCAGCACCACTTGCTGGTCGTTGGCGATGCCGAGCATGTTGACCAGTTCCGAATCGTCGGAGACGAACTGGCGCGCGACCAGCCGGGCGTCCTCGGCGGCCTTGGCCGACCGCACGGTGCCGGTGAGAATGATGTTCTCGTTCGCCGCGGTCACCTCGATGCGTTCGTCGGGCAGCACTTTGGCCAATACCTGCCGCAGCCCCGACAGGTCGAGCTCGACGCGAACTTCGAGACGCAGGATTTCGTTCCCCTGATCGTCGAAGAAGTAGACATTGGTGTCGCCGATTCCCTGGCCCAGGACATAGGCCCTTCGTGGCGTCTTGATCACCACGTCGGCGATCTCGGGGTTGGCGACGAGCACGTCGCGCGCGTCGACGGGAAGCTCGAAGATCGCCGCCTTGTTTAACGACAGCAAGATCGTGTCTGGGACCGACTCGGCCGGCGCGGACGTCTGCTGCGCGGCAGCGGGCCCGGCCGCGACACACGCTGCGACCACCAAAAGACCGGCCAGGAACTTGATCACGGAAAACTCTCCCAGCCCTATTGTTCGAATTCGACCGTCGAGGGGGTGACGGAGCGGTACACCTTGACCTTGGGGCCGGCGGGCTTCTCCTCCTCGGGCTCGGCCGGCGCGGGCTCGGCGGCCTTGGCCAACGCCGGTTGCAATCCCTTGAGCATATCCCGCGGGAATACAGGAATCCGGAGCCAACGAATGTCGAAGGGCGGATCGGCCGGAATCTCCGGACGCACGACGCGGTACATGGGTTCGGCCCCCAACGAGTATGCCAGCAGCGCGTCGCTGATCTCCCAGTCCGAGGTGAACGATGTCTCCGCGACCTCGGTCGCGCCGGGCGATGCGCTGTGCAAGGCCAGCGACAGCGCGCCAAGGTCCTTGGCCAGGGCGAGGATTTCCGCCTGCTTGGGCGTCACCTCCAGGGTCACCGTCTTGCCCGCGGTCGGCTTGCCGCTCGACGGGTCGATCAATTGCTCGACGGCGACGACGCGTGTTCCCCGCGCCACCGTCTCGGCGAACCGCCGCGGCGAGAGGATCGGCTCTTCGGAGGTGTCGTCCACTTTATGAGTCATGAGCACATCGACGATGTCGCCGGGGGAGACGAACCCGGACACGCCGGTGACCTCATCGATGGCGATACTGACGGCGCGCATCCCCGGCCTGATGGCGGCCGCGAGAAATCCCTGCGCGTTCGGCTTGAACAGCGCCTTGGCGGGAATGAACTCGTTCGCCGCGATCGCGCTCTTGACAAGCGCGCCGCGCAACGTATTGATCGCCGTCGATCCCATGACGATGCGCTCCGCGCCCGGCGGCAATTCGCCTTCGACGGGCTCGAAGCGGAAATCGCTGTCCTTGAGCAGCGTGCCCTCCGCCAAATCACGCTCCGCCACGAGGACGCGAATCGCACTCCGCGAGAACGGGGGCGTTGCGACGAGGCCTTTGTCGGCGACGCCGATAGCGCGGCCGCTGCCCAAGTACTCCAAGATACCGGCGCCGGCGCCGTACTCGCTGGCATAGGTGAAGCCGAACTCGGGCTTCACCTCCGACGGGGGACCGCGCAATGACATCGACACCACGCCGTAGTCGGACGCAACCCTGAGAATCTCGACCTGGTTGGGGAAGAGCTCGACCGTCGCGGTGTCGCCAACCGTGGGCTTGCCGGTCGCACGGTCCACGCCCTGCTCGATCGCCAGCACGCGCACGTTCTGCAAGATGGTTTCGCTCCACTTCCGCTCGCCGCCTCCCTGTATCACAACCGTGTACGTCATCACCAAATCGATGCGGTCGCCGGCCGACACGTAACCGGAAACGCCGGTCACGGGATCGATGGCGATGCTGACGGCGCGCATCCCGTCCATAAGCGCGGCGGTCATGAAGCCGGGTTCCGCGGGCGCCATCAGCTTGTCGGCCGCGAGCGGCTCGTCCGCGGTGATCGCCGTGGTCACCAGGTATCCGCGCAGCGTTTCGGGCCTGACCACGCCCTTGACGAAGTACCCCATATCGGCGGTCACCGGCCCTTCGATCGTCGCGAACCGGAAGTTGCTGTCCCTGAGCAGCGTGCCCGGCGCCACGTCGCCTGCGGCGACGAGGACGCTGGAGAGGGTGATCGCAGCGGTCTCGGGAATCAGTTCCGGCTTCTCGATCGGCGCTTCCTCGCTGGCCTCGAGGAGCGCCTTGACGCCGCCCTTGAGGACCTGGCTGACCTCGATATCGCTGGTGAACAGGCGTTCGCGGCGCACGGTCCCGGCGCCGGTCGTGCCGTGCAAGCTCAAGGTGATGGATCCCAACCCTCGGGCCACGAGCAGCTTTTCGGCTTCCTTCTGGGTTACCTCCACGATCGCCGTGGCCGTCGACTCGTCGACCAAGAGCACGCGGACCCGCTGGACGATCGTTTCGCTGAAGCGATGCTCGCCCGCCTCGGATGTGATACTGCCCACAAGCAGCACATCGATGACGTCGCTCGCCGAGATCAGGGTCATCACGTCGCCCCCGATCGGAATCCCGATCGCCCGCATGCCCGGCCTGACGGCCGCCGGAATGAACTCGGGCGAGTCTGGCATGATCACCGCGGCCTTCGGCAACAGCTCGCCAGCGGGGAAATCCCGCGTGATCAGGGCGCCGCGCAAGGTCGCGATCAGTTCACGCGGCTGGACGAAGTAATCGTCCGGGGCGTTGCTCCGGGGCAGGTAGGCCCAGGTCAGAAAGCTGTCGCGGATAAGTGTGCCCGCCAGAATGTCGCGGTCGAGCGCGAGCACGCGCGTCGTCGTCAGCCCCGTATCGGCGGCCGTCTCGCCCATTGCCGCCTGCTCGCCGGCGGGCGCCGCCTCCGACGACCGGGCCGGCGACTCACCGGGCTTCGGGGTTGCCACGTGTCGCTCGCGCGCCCTCGGGTCTCCGCTCAACGCCTGGCTGATTTCGAGGTCGCTGGTGAACGGGACGTCGTAGACCACGCGCGGGCCCTGGGTCAGGCTTCTCAGCGCGACGGTCAGCTCGCCCATCGTCTGCGCCAGCGCGATCACCTCGGCCTGCTTGGGCGTCACTTCGAGCGTGATCGCTTCGCCCGACAGCGTGCCTTCCTCGAGATCGCTGAACGTGCTGTCGATGGCCATGACGCGGGCGTTTTGAACGATGGTCTCGCTCGACCTCTTCATCTCGCGCTCTTCGCCGGTTCGCCCGCCCACGGCCGGAACGCTCAGAGTCAGGATCACGTCGACGCGGTCGCCCGGAAGGATCACGCCGGCCTTGCCCAATGTTTTCTTGTTCATGCCGATGGTGACGGCGCGCATGCCGGCCGACATCAGGCCGGAGACGAATCTTGCGTCCTCGCGCTTGAAGACCTTGGCGAAGGTCACCGGTTCGCCGGCCAGGATGGCGCTGCGAACCACCATGTCTTCGAGCTCCTCGATCTTCTCGTCGTCATCGTCATCGCGCTTGACGATGTAATCGTCGTCGAGCGAATCGTCGGGCCAGGGTTGCCACCTCAGATGATCGGTTTCGAAAAGAACCGTGCCTGCCGGGAGATTGCGTTGGGCGACCACCACGTCGACGGCGTCGATCCCCGGCTTCTCTTTCTCGGCATCCGCAAATATCTTTACCCTCTCAGCCACCAAATAGTTTTGGACGAGATAAAAGGTCAGTCCGCCGAAACCGAGCGCGACGATGATGACAATTACGGCGGCGATACGCATGACCGGTACTCTATTTGGATAAACATTCGTAAAGTTCGACGCGCAAATGCCCGCCAACACTTAGATTCCGAGCGACGCCAATTATGCGGGCGCAAACCGGCAACGTCAACCAAGCCGATGAGAAGCTTAATAATTCCTCCAAAGCCAAGTATTCCACCTTATTCTCGTTCACAGTGGGTCTTCGTGTCCGGGGCGTCGGCATGCCGACGCCGTGAACGCTCATAGGCCGGGAACGCCGGCCAGGGCGACGCCGGCGAGCGGGAGCTTACCCGCCATCACGCAGCCGCCGAGCGCGATGGACACCCCGTAGGGGACACCTTCGTCGGGCGAGTGCAGGCGGTTGATCCAGGCCTTGTCGCTCAATGAATCGGGCAGGGGCGTGCGTCTCAACATCAGGATCGCGACGGCGAGTGCGCCGCCGAGCAACGCGACAACGATCAAATACGGCGCCAGCGCGCCCCAGCCGAACCACGTGCCCGACGCCGCCAACAGCTTGGCATCGCCGCCGCCCAGCACGCCCGCGGCGAACAGGCCGGCGCCCGCCACCAGCAGCGCCGCGCCGGCGCTCAGGTGCCATCCCACGGCCGTCATGTCGAGTGGCGCGACCGCCGCCGCGAAGAGAAAATCGGCGACGATCGCCACCGACAACCAGTTGGGAATCCGGTACGTCGTCGCGTCGTGATACGCGGCGTACAGCAGCGCGCCAAGAAACGCGAGTACCGCAATCGTCGCTAGCATCCGCGACCACATCAATAAAAGCGCCGGCGTCGCCCGGCGTCCCAATTCGAAGGTCGCCGCGGCGAAAACACGCCAAACACCCCCGTCCGCCCGCTACGCTTGGCCAGCGGGCGCAACAGAGGCCCAAACCATGCGTCTCCCGACTTGATGTGTCGGGTCGGCGCGACGCGTCACGCTTGACCGTGACGCTTGTACTCACCGTCGAATCGGGCGGCCTGAGCGACGGCGCCCGCGAGTTTATTGCAGCGCGGTGTCGACGTCGGCGAACATGGCGTTGAGGCTGTCGCCCAACAGGCCGACCGCGGCGATGATCGCAACCGCGATGCCCGCGGCAATCAAGCCGTACTCGATCGCGGTGGCGCCGGATTCGTCACCTACGAACCTTTTTACAAAGCGGCGCATCATAAAACCCTCCTTAACGATAGTGGTACACGAACCGGTTCCAAAAAACCGGCCCACACAACGAGACGCGCGCGTGATCGACCGAATCCCGTTGGTCACGTGTCGCCGTAAATAGCTCAGCGACAACGGGATTCTAGCACGGCGATTTCGCCAGAGCAATTAGGGATTAACCACCGTGATGTGCGACGTACATCACCGCATCGCTTCGCGCGCCGGTGCTGTTGACTGCCGCTTCGTAATATGATTGATCGAGCCGGTGATTCACTCGTCGCTCGGCAGGCCAAATTCATGGCTATTTCCGGGGGGGCGGGGTCCGCTCCGAAACGAAAGCAGGTCTCGTTGTTGCGGTAATCGACGCTCGCCGCTCGACCCCGGTCGGGCGGACAGTCCGGAAAGAACCGAGCGAGCAGGGCGGGCCGCGGCTGGCAGCCGAAATGAGTGGGACCACCGCGCGGCGGGCGGGCCGGCGTCGGGAGAGGGGAGCCGGAAGGTAATGAGCGAAGCAGCCGACGCCCGCCCAGCGCGGTCGAAACCCCGTGCGCGCGCGCCTCGAGAGGAGCTCGGCGCGCGCGAGAGCGATGCTCTTTACCGCGAAATCTTCGAGCACGCTCCGGTCTCGATCTGGATCGAGGACTGGTCGGACGTCAAGGCGACGCTCGATCGGCTGCGCCCGCGTGTGAAGGGTTGGCGCCGCTACTTCGAGCGCCGGCGCGACAAGGTGATCGAGGCCGCGAACGCGGTCACGGTTACCGATGTCAGCAACGCCACCCTCGATATCTACCGCGCAAAGAGCGTCGAGGACATCGTCGACGCGACCCGCGGCGCGCGCATGGACAAGGACGAGCTCAAGGCGTTCCGCGAACAACTCATCGCCTTCGCCGAGGGGGCGACCACGTTCCGCATCGAGGGCAACGAGCGCGCGATGGACGGAAGCAAAATCGTTACGCGAAAGCAGGCGGTCATCTCGGCCCATCATGGCGACACCTGGTCGCGCGTCATCTACGCGATCGAGGACATCACCGAGCGCAAGCGCGCCGAGGAGGCGCTGCGGCTGACGCAATTCTCGATCGACCATGCCGGAGATTCCGCTATGTGGCTCGATGGTGATGGCCGCGTGGTCTACGCGAACGATGCGACGTGCGACATGCTCGGCTATTCGCACGAAGAACTCCTTGCCTTGAGCCTCGCCGATATCGACCCCGACGTCTGCCCCGGGGATTTCGAACGCGCCTCGGAGCGGATCAAGAAGGGAGGCTCTTCCAGGTTCGAGGCGGGATACCGCACCAAGGCCGGCGCGATCATACCGGTCGAGGTGACGATTCATCATCTGAAGTACGGCGACAAGGAGTTGATGGCTTGCTATTCGCGTGACATCTCCGAACGCAACCGCATGGAGGCGGCGTTGCGCGAGAGCGAAGAGCGGCTCCAAAGCATGGCGTCCAACATACCCGGCGGGATCTTTCGCCGCGTGCTCAAGCCGGACGGGTCGGTTACCTACCCGTTCGTCAGCGACAGGCACCGCGAGCTGTTCGGCTTCTCGCCCGACGAGATCATGGCCGATGCGTCCCATATTCGCGACCACATTCATCCCGAGGATTACGAATCCTGGAGTGACTCCTTGCGGCGCTCGGCCGAGACGCTTCACGACCAGGACGTCGAAGTCCGATTCGTCGGCGGCGCCGACGGGGTCAAGTGGGTGCGCATCCTCGCGAAACCGCGGCGGCTCGAAAACGGCGACGTGGTGTGGGACGGCATCGCCCTCGACGTCACCGAGCGCAGGGAGGCGCAGCAACGCATCGACTACCTCGCCCACCACGATGCGCTGACCGACCTGCCGAACCGCGTCCTGTTCCGGGACCGGCTCGAAACGGCGATGGCCCAGGCCGAGCGTGACGGGCACCTGCTGGCGGTCCATCTCATGGACCTCGACCGGTTCAAGGAGGTCAACGACAACCTCGGACACCCGGTCGGCGACGAATTGCTCAAGGCGGTCGCGGCAACCCTCAAACGCATCGTCCGCGCGACTGACACGGTGGCGCGACTCGGCGGCGACGAGTTCGCGGTGGTCGAGACCGGGCTCAATGACCCGCGGGGCGCCGTCGTTCTCGCCCGCAAGATCAATGAGGCCCTGGCGCAGCCCTTTACGCTCGGCGGCCATGAGGTCCGCACCGGCGCGACCGTCGGCATCGCCGTTTTTCCCAACGACGGCACGGTTGCCGAAGAGCTGCTCAAGCACGCCGACGTTGCGCTCTACGCGGGAAAGGGCAAGGGGCGGAACACGTACGAGCTGTTCGACTCCAAGATGAGCGCCGCGCTGCGCGCCCGCAAGGATCTCGAATCAGAGCTTGAGCGCGGGCTCGAGGAGAACGAGTTCGAGATCCACTATCAGCCGCGGATCGAGCTTGCCACGGGCCGGATTACCGGCGCAGAGGCGCTGATTCGCTGGCGTCATCCCGCGCGCGGCCTGGTGTTGCCCGGAGAGTTCATCTCGGTCGCCGAGGACAGCGGTCTGATCCTGCCGCTCGGCGAGTGGTTGCTGCGCGAAGTCTGCACCCAGTTCATCCAATGGAAGCGCGACGGAGCATCGCCGCCGGCGGTCGCGGTAAATATCTCGGTCGTTCAGCTCCGCAGGGAGGGATTCGTCGACGCTCTGCGCGACGTTCTGGCAAGCGCCGGCGTCGATCCCGGCGAGCTCGAACTCGAGATTACCGAGACCATGCTGATGCAGGAACGCGATAGCAAGCTCGTGCCGGCGCTCGAGCTGTTGCGTGACCTCGGGGTGACGATCACGGTCGACGATTTCGGCACCGGGTTCGCTTCGTTCACCTACCTCAGACACCTGCCTGTCTCGAAGGTGAAGATCGACCGGTCGTTCATCGCCGGGATCGCGCAAAGCCGCGACGACAAGGCGATCGTCCAGGCGATCATCCGGCTCGGGCGCGGGCTTGACATGGAGGTGACCGCCGAGGGCGTCGAAACCGAGGAGCAGGCCACCATTCTGAAGGCGTGGGATTGCGACCAAGCTCAGGGCTACCTGTTCAGCCCGCCGGTTCCTGCCGACGATTTAGCCGCGATAATCCAGGGGACGCCGCTCATCGAGAATCCAGGGGACGCCGCTCATCGAGCGCTTGGTTCCGAGTGACCGAGGCTCTTCCCGGGCGCAATCCGGTCGCGGACGATCTGCTTAAGCTCGTTGATTTCAGGAAAGCGCGACTGCTGCTTGCGTGACCAGACGGTTTCGCCGTCGACGCGGACTTCGAAGATGCCGCCCGTGCCCGGGACCAGGGCGACCTCGCCCAGCTCGTCGGAGAACGTGGTCAGTAGTTCCTGCGCCATCCACCCCGCGCGCAGCAGCCACCGGCATTGCCGGCAATACTCGATCTCAAGGCGCGGTGAATTGGCCATCGGCTCTCGCTCCGTCGGGCTGTTGCTCCCGACGTTTCAGATTTCGGTATGGGACGCCAATTCTCGTCGCGCGGGCGCGACGCGTCAAAACGTTTGATGAGGTGCTCAAACTATGGCGTGAGAAGACATCGCCGGCGAACCCTGCTGTGATCGGTGTTCGAACCAGGCTGGGTTCGCCCCGGTCGGTTGCAACTCATACCAGGGAGCGGGCGATTTTCACAGCGACGCACGTCACGCAGAAGACCAGGACCGAGGTCGAACTCACGCTCACCGACGGGTCCGTTCTCGCCGGCTTTTTCTTCGTGCACGCCGAGCAGCGCGTCCTCGACATCGTCAACGACGACCGCGCCTTCCTCCCCTTCGAGGATGCCGATGGCCAGCTGACGGTGCTCAACAAATCCATGATTGCCCACATCCGGCCGATGGAAAGCACCAGCAGCCGCGGCGAGCTGCGCGCGGTGGCGGCCGGCTGAGGCGGCGCCCGCGTTTCGCCCATCCGAATAGGGCCCTCGCCCACCCACGACGGCGGATCGGGGCTTCGGAACGCTCGCTCGCGCCGGCATTCGATTATCGTTTATCATTCGGCGACGGTCGTTCGGCGGCCGACTTGGCGCCGGGCAGGCGATGTCGGCCGGCTGGCGGATAACGTGTCCGCAAGGCCAGTAAGGCGGCATGACGAGGGAGAAGCCGCATGCGCGCGGTTTGGTACACCGACTTTGGCCCGGCGGCCGAGGTCTTGCAGATTGGTACGACCGAGGCGCCCGAACCCGGACCCGGCGAGGTGCGCGTCCGGCTCGCGGCGTCGGGCGTCAACCCCGTCGATGTGAAGCGGCGCCGGGGCGCGCGCGGCGGTTTGCCGTCGTCCAGGGTGATTCCGCATTTCGACGGCGCCGGGGTCGTTGACCGGGTCGGCGACGGCGTCCCCGAAGCCCGCATCGGCGAGCGCGCGTGGGTTTTCGAGGCGCAGTGGCAGCGCGCGTTCGGCACCGCCGCCGAGTTCGTCGTGGTTGCCGCCGACCGCGCGGTGGAGCTCCCCGACAACACCGGATTCGCCGAGGGCGCTTGCCTCGGCATCCCGGCGGTGACCGCGCATCGCTGCGTGTTCGCCGACGGCCCGGTCTCGGGCCAAACGGTCGTCGTCACTGGCGGCGCCGGCGCGGTCGGGGCTTACGCGATCCAGTTCGCCAAGCTCGGCGGCGCCGAGGTGATCGCCACCGTCAGCAGCGGCGAGAAGGCCGCCGTCGCCGCCGCCGCGGGGGCGGACCACATCATCGATTACAAGGACGAAGACGTCGCCGCCCGCATCGAGCATGTCACCGCCGGCGCCGGCGCCGACCGCATCGTCGAGGTCGCGTTCGGCGGAAACCTCGCCACCAGCCTCGCGGCCCTCAAACCCAACGGCGTCATCGCCACCTACGCCTCGGACGCGGTGCTCGAGCCCGCCGTGCCTTTCTATGCCCTGGTGTACAAGAACGTGACCATCCGCCACGTGCTGGTTTTCGGCCTGCCCGAAGCGGCCAAGAGGCACGCCGTCGCCGACATCAGCCGCTGGCTCGAGGGCGACAGCCTTCGGCACCACATCGGCCCGCGCTTTCGCCTGGAGCAAACTGCGGCGGCTCACGAGGCCGTCGAGGCCGGCCCCCTCGGCAACGTGGTGGTTGAGATTGGAGAGGAGGAATAATCCAACGCGTTCGGACCGCCCACGCCGGCGATGCAAATCGCGATTCAGCCGAGGCGCGCGGGGAAATCCTCGACCTCGGCGAGCACGAAGGGCACGACGCGGTCCCAGTGGTTTAGACGCGCGCAGGCGACGGCGTCTCGCGAGCCGAGCGAACCGACCAGCGAGCGCGCCAGTCCGGACAGGTACGCCTGATCGCCGGGGTCCGGTCCCAAGCCTGTATCGGGTCTCATGGTTTCCCTCGGGTCTGAGAATGGGGCGAAGCGGGCATAACGCGGGTTTGGTTAACGCTTGGTTAACGATTGAGACGCGCGACACGATTCCTGTTGCCATCCGGGCAAAATTTACCTTATGTTGAACACTCTGCGGCTTTGAATACAATATCTGGCGCATTGAAGGAACGCCGCGCATGACCTGGACAGCCGAGCGGATCGCCGAACTGAAGCGTTTGTGGGCCGCGGGAAAGCCGACCGCGGAGATTGGCCGGCGCCTCGGCGTTTCCAAGAACGCGGTGGTGGGCAAGGTTCACCGCCTCGGCTTGGCGGCGCGCCCTTCGCCGATCAAGCGGAGCGATGTGACATTGATCAGCGTCGTGGTCGATGGCGATCGCCCCTGCCAATGGCCATTCGGCGATCCGAGCGCCGACGGCTTCCACTTCTGCGGCGCCCCGGTGCTGGTGGGCAAGCCCTATTGCCCCGCACATTGCGATCTCGCTTACGTGCGCGCGGACAGGCGCGCGGACAGGCGCACGGACAGGGCGGCGTAGCGCGGCGGCTTCCGACGGGATTTCGCCAAAATCCATTGAACCTCGCCTTTCGACGGGGCTTCGGGCGCATATCTGAGCTGGGCGGCGCGAGGTCGAAGCGCATGATGCCGCGCCATTTTTATGGCAACCGGCGCTGATCCCGGCTACTCTTCGTATTGGTTGGGTGACGGATCGACCCGTGGTCGAGGTCCGACAGGGATCGGCGCGTTAGCTGTGGGAGAGTTTCGTGTTGGGGGACAAGGCGGCGCCATGAGGGGCGTGACTCTCGCCGTGGCGCTCATGGTTGTCATGGCGCCATCGGCGTGGGCGCAGACGACCGACACCGACGAGATCGAGCGCGAAACCGCCGCGGCTTCGGCGCGGGCGCGCGCCGCCGGGCAGGCGCTCGATTACCGCGCGGCCGAAGCCGGCGAGCCGGTCACTTACGCCGACGTGCTGCGCGATCCCGACAATGTCGAGCTCAACTTCCGCTTCGCCCGGCAGCAGGTGCAACGGGGCGACGTGCGCGGCTCGGCCGCGACCCTCGAGCGCATCCTCCTGGTCAACCCGGACCTGGCGCAGGTGCGGCTGTTCTACGCCGTGGTGCTGTTCCGCCTCGACAACGTCGACGAGGCCGAGCGCGAGTTCAAAACGGTCGCGGCGCTGGAGATCCCGGCCGACGTACGAGCCGAGGTGGACTCGTATCTCGAACGAATCGCGGTCCGTCGCCGGGTCACCCGCTACACCGCCTCGCTCAGCCTCGGCGCGCATTACGACACCAACCGGCCGTCCAATCCGCGCAGCGGCACGCGGCTGTTCTTCGACGTTCCCATCGTCGTGGACCGCGCAGAGGGGGATGTGGGTTATCTGGCGATCGCCAGCCTGCGGGTCGATCACGACCTGGGGTATCAGGAACGCCACGAGTTGTTCGGCTCGCTGACCTACTACCACGACGATCAGGTCCAGCAGGACACCCAGGATCTGCAGTCGTTCACGGTGGCGGCCGGCGGGGTCTACCGCTCGCAGTTCTGGGACATCGACGTCGTGCCCAGCGTGTTTCGCACGCATCTCAGGCTTTCGCGCGAGACGTTCTTCCAGGACATCGGGGTGAACCTGCGCTTCGAGCGCGAGTTCGGCCCCAGGATCAAGGCGTTTGCGAGCACGCGCTACGCCGACCAGACGTTCAGCCCGATTAGAGAGAACACGACGTCGCAGCAGCGCGACGGCCGCCAGATCGAGGGCATGGTGGGCGCGACCTGGGCCTATTCCCCGACCATGCGAATCTCGGGCGATTTGTTGCATTTCGACAAGCGTGCGAAGGGAAACGGTGGCGTCGAATTCTTCTCTTACGATCGCGATCAGGTCCGCCTGACCCACACCTGGCTGTTGGGCGGGGGTCAGTTCGTGCTCAACCATGTCAGCTATCAGAGGGACCGCTACGAGGAACCCGACGTGGCGGTCAGCGCGCGGACGCGCCACGACGATATCTTCCGCTACCGGCTTACCTACGGCGCGCCCCTCGGGTTCATCTTCGGACCCGGCACGCTGTGGCGCGAGATCGAAGACATCACCTTGACCGCCTCGGGCGAATTCTTGCGGTCGCGCTCGAATCTCAACAACTTCGACTTCAAGAACTTCAAGGCCCAGGGGCTCTTGACCAAGACCTGGCGGTTCTAGCGGAGACGCGATTGCCATGGGTTCCGTAGCAGGCTGTGGCGGCAAGGCGCAGAGGAGGCGTCGGAAAATGATCGATATGCGATGGAGCATCGTTGCGGCCGCGTTGGCGGTTCTGTTCGCGTGGCCGGCGGCGCCGCGGTGCAAGCCGGGGTGACCGCCGCGGTCCGCGGCCAGGTCGATCTGATTCCGATCGTCGACAAGGCGAAACACCGGGCGAAGAGCGGCGAGGACGTCTTCCTCGGCGACCAGATCTCAAGCCTCGACGAATCGGGGATGCAGCTGATGCTGCTCGACGAGACCGTCTTCACCATCGGTCCCAACACCGATTTGACGATCGACGACTTCGTCTACGACCCGGCCACCGGCGCGGGCCAGGTGACGGCGTCGCTCGCCAAGGGGGTGCTCCGTTTCGTCACCGGCAAGGTCGCGCAGGGCGACCCGGAAGACATGGTCGTGAAGCTTCCCGTCGGCACGATCGGCATCCGCGGGACGATCGGCGCGGCGCTCTATGACGGGGTCAATCCGGCGCTGGTCGTGCTGCTCGGCCCGGGTCCCCGGAACAACGCCGACGCGCGCCAGGGCCGCCTCGCCGTGAGCGCCGCGGGCAAGACGGTGAACCTGACGCGGACGGGCTGGGGAACGTCGATCGAGCCCGGTGCGCAACCGACGGACGCGTTTCAGTTTAGCCCCGACCAGATCGCCTCGATCGTGAACCAGTTCACGCCCAAGCCGGGGTCCGAGCCGGCGGACGAGAGCGAGGGCGGCACGGCGACGAGTGCCGCCGGCCAAGACACGGCGGAAGGTGGGCCGCTGGCTGGGTTCTCGGGCGACCTTGGGGAAATCTCGGACGTTGTGGGCACGAGAGCCACCGAGGCCGCGACCACCAGCTCGGCGATCCTGGATGGAGTCGCCAGCATCGAGCAACTGCTGAGCATCGAGACCGGCGCATTCGAGTACAACAGTACGGGCGTCTTCACCCAAACCACCCCGAAAGTCGTCGGCACGTTCACTCTGCACCTCCATATTAATTTCGGCACCCGTACAGTGGGCGGAGAGTCGACTCTATCCGTCAGCGCGGGCAGCATCAGCGATTCGACCTCGATCCTTGAGTTCAGTTACGCCGACGACGTGGGCCTCGCGGAGGGCAAATTCGAGGCGAATGAGCTGGGCAACTTTGCTCCCTTCGAGGGGACAAGCGCGTCGCTCAACAACTCGGACGGAATCATCGCCAACACCGCGACCATCGACATCATTTACGACAACGGCTCGTTCGCGGGGACCGGCGGCGGCACAACAGGCCCGCGAGTGCCGGCTGTTGGCGGCGTCTGATTGGCACTACGGATAAGCTTCCGGCAAGAGCCTTCGACGAAACGACAATCATTCCCGTGGCCCGGCCGGGTCGTCCGTTCCCGGTCGAGGTGATGGAACAAACGGTCTGGCGCGGCCTTCTCGGGGCTCGCCGTTTCTCGGCGATTGTCGCGCGACCCTAGGGCGTGGGGTAACGGCGCACGGTCTGGTATGATGCGGTCGCGCTGGGTCGCAGCACTGCGTTATACCAGTGGTCATTTTGACCCACTCATAATGACCACTGGCAAGCGCGACCGCGCGCCGCCGCTAATGCTTACGTCAAGGCTGCGTGCCGATTGAACGCCCATCGGTCATGCTTAATGACCGATGGTATTATAGCCCGGTCCCATGAAACGCTGGAAACGCTGGATTCCCGTCCTGATCTCTCTGGCCCTGCTTGCCGGGGGCACGGGTCTCAGGATCACCGATCCGGACATCGTGCGGGGCTTGCGCCTGCTCGTTTTCGACAGCTTTCAAAGGCTTAAGCCCAGGGCGTACCAGGAGGTGCCGGTGCGCATCGTCGACCTCGACGACGCGACGCTGGAGCGCGTCGGCCAATGGCCGTGGCCGCGCACCAAGGTCGCCGAGCTGGTCACGCGGCTCACCGAGCTCGGCGCCGCGGTGATCGTGTTCGACATGGTCTTCGCCGAGCCCGACCGCACCTCGCCGGCGCGGGTGCTGCCGCTGTGGCCCGACACGCCGGCGGTTCGGCGCTTGAGGCAACAAGCCGACCAGATGCCCGATCACGACCAAATCCTGGCCGACGCGATCGCCGAGTCGCGCGTCGTCACCGGCTTCGTGCTGACCGGGGGCGATCTCGTCCGCACACCGGCGCTGAAGAAAGGATTTTCCTATGGTGGGTACGATCCCTTGCCCTCCGTTAGGCCCAAATACACGGGCGCGGTGGTGAACCTGCCCGTCATCGAAGCCGCGGCGGCGGGCAACGGCAGCTTCAATCCAGCGATAGATCCGGATGGTGTCATCCGCCGTGTTCCGACCGTGCTCCGGCTCGGCGACAACCTCTATCCCTCGCTTGCGCTCGCGGCATTGCGCGTCGCCCAAGGAGGGAAACCGAGCTACCAGATCAAGTCCGCGGGCGCCAGCGGCGTGCTGAGCTTCGGCGAGCGCACGGGCATCAACCGAGTCAAGGTCGGCGCGTTCGTGATTCCGACCAATGCCCGTGGCGAGATGTGGGTGCATTACACGCCGCCGCGTCCCGAGCGCTTCATCCCCGCCTGGAAGGTCTTCGAATCCAAGGTTCCCCGCGAGGAGATCGAGGGAGTCATCGTGCTCGTCGGCACCACCGCGGCGGGCCTCAAGGACCAGCGGCCGACGCCGCTCGATCCGGTCGCGGCCGGGGTCGAGGTCCACGCCCAGGCGCTCGAGCAGATCCTGCTCGGCGATTTTCTCGAGCGCCCCGAATTGGCGACCGGCGCCGAGATCGTCTACCTCGTCGTTCTCGGCCTGATTCTGATCTTCCTGCTCCCCTGGGTCGGGGTGGTGTGGTGCGCGATCATCGGCGGCGGCGCGACGGCCGGGGCCTTCGGCCTTTCCTGGTACGCCTACGACCAGCTCCACTTGCTTTTCGATCCGGTTTACCCGTCGGTGTTTGCGCTGCTCGTCTATCTCGTCGAGTCGCTCGTCAGCTTCCTGCGCACCGAGGCGGAGAAGAACCAGGTGCGCGGCGCGTTCGGCCGCTACATGTCGCCCGCGCTCGTCGAGCAGCTTGCCGAAAATCCCGAACGGCTCCAGCTCGGCGGCGAGATGAGGGACATGACGCTGCTGTTCTGCGACGTGCGCGGCTTCACCAGCATCTCCGAGCTTTACAAGTCCGACCCGCAGGGGCTCACTCGGCTGATCAACCGCTTCCTTACGCCCACCACCAACGTCATCCTCGAACGCCGCGGCACCATCGACAAGTACATGGGCGACTGCATCATGGCGTTTTGGAACGCGCCGCTGGACGACGACGATCACGCCGACCACGCCTGCGATTCGGCGCTGGCGATGTTCGACTGCGTCGCCGAACTGAACGTGACGCTGAAGGCCGAGGCCGAGGCCGAGGACAAGCGCTACATCCCGATCAACATCGGGATCGGGCTCAATTCGGGCGAGTGCTGCGTCGGCAACATGGGCTCGGAGCAGCGCTTCGACTATTCGGTTCTGGGCGACGCCGTGAACCTCGCCGCGCGGCTCGAGGGCCAGTCGAAGACCTACGGGGTGGGCGTTGTGATCGGCGAGAACACGTACCGGCGCGCCGAGGATTACGCGGTGATCGAGCTCGACCTCATCAAGGTCAAGGGCAAGAACGAGGCGGTGCGCATTTTCGGGTTGCTGGGCAGGCGGGAGATGCGCGACGAGCCCGGGTTCCAGGCTCTCAGCAAGCGCCACGCGGCGATGCTCGAGGCGTATCGCGGCCAAAACTGGGCCGAGGCGCGCAGTCTCGCCGCCGAGTGCCGCACGCTCGACGGCGGCCTGGGCGGGCTGTACGACCTTTACGACGAACGCATCGACGCCTTTGAGTCCGACCCGCCGGGGCCCGATTGGGACGGCGTCTTCGTCGCCACCACCAAGTAATACCAAGCGCCACGCAGGCTCTCGCCGCATAAGCGGCGGCCCCCATTTATTGCGATCAAGCGGGTCGCGGGCTCCGGATTTCAAACCGGTCCAATCATTTTGAAATCCGGTAGAATACCAAGCGCGGGCGAAACGCCCTTGCGCGGATGGGCCGAGGGGCCAAGCCGTCGTAGGCTCGACCCCTCGCAGGAATTGGCTCCCCGGGCCGGACTCGAACCAGCGACCTAGTGGTTAACAGCCA
>JACZUY010000092.1 GCA_022572945.1 Pseudomonadota bacterium | reverse complement strand
TCGGCGCGCGCCGCGTCGAAACGGGCGCGCAACGCGCCGACCGCGGGCGTCGCGGCGCGCATCGAGCGCGCCCGGCGGTACCCCGCCATGCCTTCCTCGACCAGGCGCCAAGCCTCGGCCGACGCCGCCTCGCGTTCGGCGAGCCCCGCCTGGGCGACGCCCTCGAGATCGCCGCCGTCGTACAGATAGACGCCGTCGAGCCCCTCGATCGCGGGGTCGGCGTCGCGGGGCACGGCGAGGTCGATCACGAAAACCGGCTTCTGACGCCGCCGCCTGAGCGTCTCGACCGCCAGTTCGCGGGTGATAACGTAAGCGCCGAGCCCGACGCAGGTCACGACGACGTCGGACGCCGCCAGCGCTTCGGCCAGCGTCTCGAAGGGTACCACATTGGCGCCCAGGCGGCGCGCCAGACTTTCGGCGCGCGCCGACGCGCGGTGGGTGACGAGAAGCCGCCCCAGCCCGGCCTCGCGGAGATTGCCGGCGACGAGCTCGCCCATTTCGCCGAGGCCGATGAGCAGCCCGCCCAGGGCGCCGAGGTCGCCATGAATCTCGCGCGCCACCCTGACCACGGCGGCGGCGATCGAGACCGGCCGTTCGCCGATCGCGGTCTCCGAACGGACGCGCTTGGCGACGCCGTAGGCCGCCTGCAACAGCGTGTCGAGCTCGCCGCCGATCATGCCCGCGGCCTGCGCCATCCGGTGGCTCGCCTTGACCTGGCCGAGGACGTGCGGCTCGCCGATCACCAGGCTGTCGAGCGACGCGGCGATGGCGAACAGGTGACGCACCGCGGCTTCGCCCTCGCGGGTGTAGAGGCTGGCGGCGAGCTCGGCCGCATCGAGCCCGGCGCGCTCGGCGAGGACCCCGGTGATCGCCGCCGCCGCGGCGCCGGCGTCGTCGTGAATCGCGTGCAGCTCGACGCGGTCGCAGGTCGAGAGCAGCAGCGCCTGGCCGATGCCCGCCGCGCGCAGCCGCTCGAACACCGCGCCGAACTCGGTGTCCTCGACGAGCAGCCGCTCGCGCAAGCCAAGCGACGCCGAACGGTGGTTGGCGCCGACCAGCACCAATTGCGGCCAATCGTCGGACACGCCGCCCATGGCGCCGCTACAGGTACGGAGCGAGCCGGTCGCTGAGCTCCGGGAGCGGCACCTCGACCTGCTCGCCCGAATCGAGGTCGCGCAAGGAAACCGCGTTGCGGCTGCGCTCGTCGGCGCCGAGAAGGATCGCGGCGCTGGCGTTGAGATGGTTGGCGCGCTTCATCCGCCGCGACACGTTGCCGCGGTATCCCAGCTCGACGGTGAAACCGGCCCGCCTGAGCTCGTGCGCGAGCCGCATCGCCTGCGTCTCGGCCTCGGCGTCGACCGGGATCACCGCGACCGGACGCTTGGGCGCGGGCGTCTCGTCGAGCAGCATCGCCAGCCGCTCGATGCCCGCCGCCCAGCCGGTCGCCGGCGTCGGCGGGCCGCCCATCGCCTCGATCAATCCGTCGTAGCGGCCGCCGGCGATGACCGCGCCCTGCGCGCCGAGCGCCCCGGTGGTGAACTCGAACGCCACGTGGGTGTAATAGTCGAGACCCCGCACCAGCCGCGGATTCACGCGGTAGCCGATGCCAAGGCGGTCGAGGCCGTCGCGCACCCGGGCGAAGATATCGGCCGATTCGGCGTTGAGACAATCCTCGATCGGCGGCGCGCCATCGACGATGCCGCGGTCGCCCGCGTTCTTCGAATCGAGGATGCGCAGCGGATTGCGTTCGAGGCGGATGCGGCTGTCCTCGGACAGCGCGTCGCGGTGGTCGCCGAAGTAGGCGACCAGGGCGTCGCGGTACGCGGCCCGGCTATCGCCGTCGCCCAGCGTGTTGATCTCGAGCTCGGCCTTGTCCCCCAGCCCGAGCTCGTCGAGGAGCTGCGCGCCGAGCGCGATGACCTCGATGTCGGCGAGCGGTTCGGCGACGCCGAGGATCTCGACGTCGAGCTGATGGAACTGGCGCAGGCGGCCCTTCTGCGGCCGCTCGTACCGGAACATCGGCCCGTGGCCAAAGAACTTGAGCGGCAGTTTCTGGCTCAAGCCTCCCGAGATGAAGGCGCGGGCGATGCCGGCGGTATATTCGGGGCGCAGGGTGATCTCGTCGCCGCCGCGGTCGGTGAAGGTGTACATCTCCTTCGTCACCACGTCCGAGGTCTCGCCGAGGGTGCGCCTGAACACCTCGGTGAACTCGAAGATCGGCGTCGCGATCTCGCCGAAGCCGTAGCGTTCGGCGATGCCGCGGAAGGTCTCGATCACGCGCCGGTGGCGCAGGCTGACTTCGGGCAAATGGTCGTGGGTGCCGCGAACCGGCTGGAGCTTCGCCAAAGCGTCGTCTCCGCGCGGCCGCTACGCGGCCGACGCCTCGCGCCGGGCTTTCTTCGGGGCGGCCATCTCGGCCTCGATCTCGGCCGCCTTCTCCTCGACCAGCTCGACGATGTGGTCGATCAACCGCGCGTCCTCGATCTTGTGATCGGCGACGCCGCTGAGATAGACCAGGTGGGTTCCCTTTCCACCGCCGGTGAGTCCGATGTCGGTTTCGCGCGCCTCGCCGGGACCGTTGACGACGCAGCCGATGACCGACAGCGTCATCGGGGTGGCGATGTGGGCGAGCCGGCGCTCGAGCGTCGCGACGGTCTTGATCACCTCGAACTGCTGGCGCGCGCACGACGGGCAGGCGATGATGTTGACGCCGCGGTGGCGCAAGCCGAGCGACTTCAACAGCTCGAACCCGACCTTGACCTCCTCGACCGGGTCGGCCGCCAGCGACACGCGGACGGTGTCGCCGATGCCCGACCACAGCAGCATGCCGAGCCCGACCGACGACTTCACCGTGCCGCTGGTGAGCCCGCCGGCCTCGGTGATGCCGATGTGCAGCGGGTAGTCGCACGCCTCGGCCAGCCCCTGGTACGCGCCGACGGCGAGGAACACGTCGGACGCCTTGACGCTGATCTTGAACGCGCGGAAGTCGTTGTCCTCGAGGATGCGCGCGTGGTCGAGCGCGCTTTCGACCATCGCCTCGGGGCACGGCTCGCCGTACTTCTCGAGAAGATCGCGTTCGAGCGAGCCGGCGTTGACGCCGATGCGCATCGAGCAGCCGTGGTCCTTGGCCGCCTGCACCACCGCGCGGACACGCTCGGCCGAGCCGATGTTGCCGGGATTGATGCGCAGGCACGCGGCGCCGGCCTCGGCCGCCTCGATCGCGCGCTTGTAGTGGAAATGAATGTCGGCGACGATCGGCACCGTCACCTCGCGAACGATCCTGGCCAGCGCCGCGGTCGACTCGGCGTCGGGGCACGAGATGCGCACGATGTCGGCCCCCGCCGCCTCGAGGTCGCGCACCTGTCGGACGGTGGCGGCGACGTCGGTGGTCGGGGTGTTGGTCATCGACTGCACGGTGATCGGCGCGTCGCCGCCCACCGCCACCTTGCCGACGTGAATCTGTCGCGAGGGGCGGCGCGTGATGTCGCGGTAGGGGCGCACGCTCATGACCGGGTCTCAGCTATCGCGATGGGGTTGCGCGTTCAACTGATAGCCCACTCGGCGCCCCGCTGTAAAGCGCGCACGCCGCGCTTACCGGGCGACGGCGGTGCCCGCGAGCAGTCTTTCGGGGTCGAGCGAGACGCCGCGGAGCACCACGCCCACCGGCCCGAGAGACGGGGCGCGGACCTCGCCCACGGTGATCGTCAGCCCGCCGGCGTTTCCGGTCATCATCACCAGACCGGGCCGGTCGGGGACATGGTAGACGTCGCCGGGGCGCAGGATTCGCGTCAACAACAGCTCGTTGTTCGCGCCCGTGACCTGGACCCAGGTTTCGAGCTCGGCGCGTACTTCGACGCGTGACGCGGCGTTGCCCGCGCCGAAGACGCGCGGCACGTAACCGGTGAGCTCCACGACCGGCGCCGGCACCGCTGGAATCTCCCGCACGGCCGCTTCGCCGGCCGGCGGCGAGGACGGCTCGGCCACGGGTTCGATCGCCGCGACCTCATCGACACCCGGCCCGGCCGCGGGGTCGGCCGCCGCGACCTCATCGACATCCGGCCCGGCCATGGGGTCGATCGCCGCGACCTCCTCGATGCCGGGCGCGGCCTCGTCCGGCTCCGGCGCCAATTCGGTTCGTGTTTCCGGTTGTGCCGCCGGTTCCGATTCAGCGGGCGGTGCGAACTCGGCGACCTCGATCTCGGGCGCCGCCGACGCGGTCCGCGGTGGCGGCGAGGGTTCCGCCACCGCAAGCGGCGGCGTCTCGGCAACCTCGATAGGCGCCGCCACGGCGGCCGCCGGCGCGGCCGATTCGTCCGGCGCGACGGCCGCGGCAAAGCCCGCCGGCACCTCGGGCACGCCCTCGGTGGCCACCCGGTCGACGCTGGTCACGTAGTACCAGCCGGCATACGCCGCCACCGCGAGCATCAGCGTCAGGCCGATGAGCGCGCCGGTGGGCACGCGCCCTTCTTCCACCGGTGAGGGGAACTCCAGTTTTTGCTGCGCGGCGAAGTCCGCGGCCTCGGCCTTGAAGCGGCGCACGACATCGTCGCCGTCGAGCCCGAGGTAAGCGGCGTAACTGCGCAGGAAGCCAATGATGTAAGGGGGGCCGGGCAGGTCGTCGAAACGGCCTTCCTCGAGCGCGACGAGCTGGTCGTAACCGATGCGCAACTCGTCGGCGACATCGGCGAGGTCGAAACCGTATCGCGTGCGCGCCTCGTAAAGCTCGGCCGCGATGGGGCTCGGCCCGATTTCGGCGCCGACTTCGCGCAAGTGCGGTGCGCGCCGGTCAGCGAAATCGGCCGAGCGGTGCCCGGACTGGGCCATCGTCTCCGTCCAATGCCCCTCTTCGACGGCCGGTCGGGTCGATCCCGCCCGCCGTCCATTGGTTAAACACTTCCCTCGCGACGCCGCGGGGGCCGTCATCGGGTACGACACCCCGCCGAGGACAACGGCGTTCACGAATCGACCGTGGTCCCGGCGTGGCCGCAAAGCCTAACACGCGGACCAGGGTCAGGCAAATCGCCGAGCGCCCGCGAATCGCCGCGCTTCGGCCCCACCTCGGGCGGCTCCGGCGCGGCCCCTAGCGCGAGTCGAGACCGTAGGCGCTGTGCAGCGCGCGCAGCGCGAGTTCGACGTAGTCCTCGGCGATCAGCACGCTGATCTTGATCTCGGACGTCGAAATCGCCTGGATGTTGATGCCCTTGTCGGCGAGCGCCTGGAACATCTGCCTGGCGACGCCGGCGTGGCTGCGCATGCCGACGCCGATGACCGAAACCTTGACCACGTTGCTGTCGGACTTGAGCGCCTTGAACTCGAGGTCGCGGTTGACCCGCTCGAGCGCCGCGATCGCCGGCTCGAGGTCGGCCTTGGCGACGGTGAAGGTGAGGTCGGTCGACGCGCCGTCGGCGGAGACGTTCTGGACGATCATGTCGACGTTGACGTTGGCGTCGGCGAGCGGGCCGAAGATCGCGGCGGCGACGCCCGGCCTGTCGGGCACCCCCACCAGGGTGATCTTGGCCTCGTCACGGCTGTAGGCGATTCCGCTCACCAGCTCTTGTTCCACGATTTCGTCCTCATCAACGAGCAGGGTTCCGGGGGTGTCGGCGAAGCTCGACAGCACCTGGACGCGAACCTGGTGCTTCATGGCGATCTCGACGGCGCGGGTCTGCAGCACCTTGGCGCCCTGCGACGCCATCTCGAGCATCTCCTCGTAAGTGATCTTATCAAGCTTGCGGGCCTGTGCAACGATGCGCGGGTCGGCGGTGAACACGCCTTCCACGTCGGTGAAGATGTCGCAGCGGTCGGCGCCGAGCGCCGCGGCGAGCGCCACGGCCGAGGTATCGGAGCCGCCGCGGCCGAGCGTGGTCACGCGTCCGCCCGAGCCGACGCCCTGGAAGCCGGCGACGACCGCGACCTCGCCCTCGGCCAGGCGCCGTTCGATATCTTCGGTGCGGACCTCGCGGATGCGCGCGACGCCGTGCTCGTCGTCGGTGTGGATGGGCAGCTGCCAGCCGTGCCACGAGCGCGCCGGCACGCCGAGATCCTGCAGCGCCAGCGCGAGCAGGCCGCTCGTCACCTGCTCGCCGGTGGCGACCACCACGTCGTACTCGCGGGCATCGTGCAGCGGCGCCACCTCGCGCACCCAGTCGGCGAGCTGGTCGGTCACGCCGGCCATCGCCGAGACCACGACCGCGACCTCGTCGCCGGCGTCGCGCGCCGCCTTGACGCGCTCCGCGACGCGCTTGATGCGGTCGATATCGCCGAGCGAGCTGCCGCCGTACTTCTGCACGATTCGCTGCACGATTCGGGCCATGGACGGTTTTCCGCTGAATCGCTGGAGGCGCGGCAACGGGCGCGGTAAATCGTCGATCCGCTGTTGCCGGCGACAGGGCGCGTATTCATACTCTGTCCGGAGCCCGCGATTCAACCCCGGAGCATGAGGTAAGGAGCGGATGGCTCGACCCGCCTCGAGGCCGCGAACCCGGACGTCGGCCAGCGTCGATCGCGACGAGGTCGCGCGGTTCGCCGCGCTCGCCGACGAATGGTGGGACCCGCGCGGCACGTTCAGGCCGCTGCACAGGTTGAACCCGCTGCGGCTCGCGTTCATCCGCGACCGCGCTTGCGCGCGCTTCGGCCGCGATCCGCTGGGCGAGCGGCCGCTCGACGGCTTGAAGCTGCTCGACGTCGGCTGCGGCGGCGGGCTGTTGAGCGAGCCGATGGCCCGGCTCGGCGCGCGCGTCACCGGCATCGACGCTGGTGAAGAGACCGTGCGGGTGGCGGCGCACCACGCGGCCGAGGCCGGGCTCGCGATCGACTACCGCTGCGCCACGGCCGAGGCGCTCGCCGCGGCGGGCGGGCAGTTCGACGTGGTGCTCAACATGGAGGTGATCGAGCACGTCGCCGACCGCGACGCGTTCGTGGCCGCCTGCAGCACGCTGTTGCGTCCCGGCGGGATCACCGTGGCGGCGACCTTGAATCGCACGCCGCAGGCGTATCTGCTCGCCATCGTCGGCGCCGAGTACGTGTTGCGCTGGCTGCCGCGCGGCACCCACGAGTGGGACAAGTTCGTGCGCCCCGCGGAGCTCGCGCGCGCGCTTCGCGCCGGCGGGATCGCGGTGACCGAGATCACCGGCGTGCGCTACAACCCGTTGCGCGACGACTGGTCCCTGAGCCGCGACGTTTCGGTCAACTACATGGTGGTCGGGGTGAAGGAGGGGGCGTGAACGGAAACCGGCGGCGCCGCGCCGCTCAGCTGTCGTGGCTCGGGCCGAAGGGCAGCCAGCCGAACTCGATGCCTTCTTCGTTCAGCGCGCGCGCCTCGTCGAGCGACGCCTCGCCGTAGATGCCGCGCTTGTCGACCTCGCCGTGATGGATCTTGCGCGCCTCCTCGGGGAAGCGCTCGCCGACGTGCTCGCACGTCTTCTCGACGTGCTCGCGCAGCGCCCGCAGCTTGCGCGCCGCCCGCTCGGCCTCGCGCGCTTGCGCCTTACGGGCGACGTTCGGCGCCATCGGCGCCTTGGCGACGGCGGTGTCGCCGCATACCGGGCAGGCGACCTCGCCCGCCGCGGCCTGCGCGTCGAACGTCTCGCCGTCGCGGAACCACGCCTCGAAGACGTGGCCGTCGGCGCATTTGAGGTCGAACACGATCATGTCATTGCGCCCATCACGCAGGAACCGAGCGATTGCGCCATACCGACAACATTTCACATAATTGCTTTTGGACCGGTTAACAACCCGTATCGCATACTTGCGCCATGCCCGCCCGGCATCCGCACAAGGTGATCGAAGCCCCCTCGCCGTGGGTCGAGCGGTTCGCGCCGCTGGTCCCCGCCGGCTCGGCGGTGCTCGATGTCGCCTGCGGCGGCGGCCGGCACGCGCGCCTGTTTCTCGGCCGGGGCCACGCGGTCACCGCGGTCGACCGAGACGTCTCGCGGCTCGGCCCGGCCGCCGGCGAACCTGGGCTCACCGTCATCGAGGCCGACCTTGAAGACGGCGGCCGGTGGCCAACCGGGCGGGCGCGTTTCGGCGGCGTGGTGGTGACCAACTATCTTCACCGACCGCTGTTTCCCGCGCTCGTCGCCGCCGTCGCGGAGGGCGGCGTGCTGATCTACGAGACCTTCGCACGCGGCAACGAGCGCTTCGGCAAGCCGCGCAACCCCGACCACCTGCTCGAACCCGGCGAGCTTTTGGAAGCGGTGCGCGGGAGGTTGCGGGTGATCGCCTACGAGGACATCGAGGCCGGCGAGCCGCGCCCGGCTATGATACAGCGGATATGCGCCGCCGCCCCGCGGACGGAAAGCTGAACGCGCGGTCGTGGCCGAGGCTCGGGATCATCGCCCGCACCTCCGCGACCCGCGCCGGATCGATCTCGGCGGTGATGAAGCCGACGTCGGCGCCGCCGTCGGCGAGCACCTCGCCCCACGGATCGACGATCAGCGAGTGGCCGCAGCTGCGCCTGCGGCCATAGTGGCGCCCGGTCTGGCACGGCGCGATCACGAAGCAGCCGTTCTCGATCGCCCGGGCGCGCACCAGCACGTGCCAGTGGGCGTCCCCGGTCACCTTGGTGAACGCCGAGGGAATGCTCAGGAAATGCGCGCCGGCCTGGGCGAGGCCGCGGTAGAGCTGGGGGAAGCGGAGGTCGTAGCACACGGTCATGCCGAGGAGGCCCCAGGGGGTCTCGACCAGCCGCGCCTCGGCCCCCGACTGGAAGGCCTCCGATTCACGGAAGCGTTCGCCGGTCGGCAGGTCGACGTCGAACATGTGGATCTTGTCGTAGCTCGCCGCCACCGCGCCGGTTCGATCGACGAGGACCGAGCAGTTGGCGATGCGGCCGTCGGGCGCGCGCGCGGGCAACGAGCCGACGAGAATCCACGCCGCCACCTCGCGGGCGAGAGCGCGGAACGTCGCCAGCGTCGGATGCTCGGCGAGCGGTACGGCGTGCGAATGCAGCACCTCGGTGCTCGGCTCCATGAGCGAGCAGTGTTCGGGCAGGGCGATCAGTTCGGCGCCCGCCGCGGCCGCCTGGCGCACCAGGTCGCTCGCCTCGGCGACGCTGGCCGCGAGGTCCGGGGTGGCGGTGTTCTGAATGCAGGCAACCGTGAAGCGCTTGCTCATGTCGCGCCCTCCAGCATGGGGTCGAGCCGGTTGGCTTGGTCCAGAGCGTAGAGTTGGTTACAGCCGCCGACGTGGACGCCGCCGATGACGACCCGCGGCACGGCGCAA
>JACZUY010000249.1 GCA_022572945.1 Pseudomonadota bacterium | reverse complement strand
CGCTCGCCGACGAGGCCCCCGACGCCGACGCCGACGCGGTGTACCTCCCCGGCGGCTACCCCGAGCTGCACGCGGGCCGTCTCGCCGCCAACGCTTGCTTCCTCGACGGCCTGCGCGCGGCGGCGGGGCGCGGCGCGGTGGTCTACGGCGAGTGCGGCGGCTACATGGTGCTGGGGCGCGCGCTGACCGACGCCGACGGGACCTCGCACGCGATGGCCGGCCTGTTGCCGCTCGAGACCTCGTTCGCCGAGCGCCGCCTGCATCTCGGCTACCGCCGGCTGGCGCTCGAGCGCGATTGCCCGCTGGGCGCGCGCGGCGCGGCGTTCCGCGGCCACGAGTTCCACTATGCGCGCATCGTCGAGGAAGACGGCTCGGCGCCGCTGTTCGACGGCGCCGACGCCGCCGGACGCCGGCTCGCGCCATCGGGCTCGGCCCGGGGCAGCGTGTTCGGCTCGTTCAACCACCTGATCGACCGCGCCCAGGCGTAGACGGCGATGGCGGAGCCCAAGGCCGAAGACGCGATCCCGTTCTGGCGCCGCAAGCGGCTCGAGGAGATGAGCGCGGAAGAGTGGGAGTCGCTGTGCGACGGCTGCGGCCGCTGCTGCCTGCACAAGCTCGAGGACGCGGACACCGGCGCGGTCGCGTACACCAACATCGCCTGCCGGCTCCTCGACCTCGGCGCCTGCCGCTGCACCGACTACGCGCGCCGCGCCGAGCGGGTCGCCGACTGCCTGGTCATGACGCCCGAGAAGGCGCGCAAGCATAACTGGCTTCCGCAGAGCTGCGCCTACCGCCTGCTCGCCGAGGGCAAGGACCTGGCGTGGTGGCACCCGCTGGTCTCGGGCGATCCGAACACGGTGCACGAGGCGGGGGTCTCGGTGCGCGGCCGGGTGGTGCCGGAGGCGCGCGCCGGCGACCCGGAGGACCACGTCGTCGACTGGCCCGAGTGAGCGCCGCCACTTAATCTTACGTCAAGGCTGCGTGCCGATTGAACGCCCACCGGTCATTCGTGATGACCGATGGTATTATACGGATTCCGTATGATTCAGTCCGCTGGCCACCAGTTGAAGCGTGTGGTTGGGCGGATGGTCTCGGGGTCGTCGGCGGGGGAGGGGCAGCGGCGGTCGAGAGTGTCGGCAAGGTCGTCGACGGTCTCGAAGGGCCGGTTGGCGACGGCCTCGTCGGTGAGTGTTCTATAAAGGGGACACAATACTTAATTCGCCGCAATTAAGTATTGTGTCCCCTTATTATGGTCGATCGCCGAGACCCGCTCCCGCCGGTCCGCCGCAAGACCCGAATCGGCCGGCTCGTGCCCCAAAACCACGATGATCGCCCATCCTCACCGCCATCATCCGTGGTGGCGACGAAGCCAAACACGTCACCCCGAAATCAATCAATCGGAAACGGTATTAGCGATCGGGTTCGGTTGTCTTCGCCGCTTTCGAGGCGGCATCCTTCGGCTTGGCGGGCGCATCGAGCAGCGGCCTCGGCGCCGTGCCGGCCATCGCTTGCGCCATGAACCGCGCCCAGGCGCGCGCCGGCAGGCCGCCGCCGGTGACGCCACGCATCGGCGCGCGGTCGTCGTTGCCGACCCACACCCCGGCGACGAGGTCGCGGGTGAAGGCGATGAACCAGGCGTCGCGCGAGTCCTGGCTGGTGCCGGTCTTGCCCGCCGCCGGCCATGGCAGCCGCGCGGCGCGGCCGGTGCCTTCGCCGATCACCGCCTCGAGCATGGCGACCATCGGCCGCACGTGCCGCGGCTCGATCACCGGGCCGGGGCCCGAACCGGCCCGGCGGTAAACGAGCGTCCCGTCGGTGGCGCGAATCTCGGCGATGCCGTAGGCCCACACGCCGCGGCCGCCGTTGGCGAGCACGGCGTAGGCCTGGGTCAGCTCGAGAAGGCTCGCCTCCGAGGCGCCGAGCGCGAGGCTCGCGTTGGCGCGCAGGTCCGAGGTCAGGCCGAGGCGGCGCGCCACGCGCACCACGTTTTCGCGCCCGACCCGCTCGGCGACGCGCACCGCCACGGTGTTGAGCGAGCGCGCCACCGCCTCGCGCACCGTCACCGGCCCGGCGTAGCGGCCGCCGTAGTTGCGCGGGCTCCAGCCGTCGACGGTCAGCGGCGCGTCCTCGATGACGTCGTCCGGCGCAACGCCGGCCTCGAGCGCCGCCAGGTAGACGAACAGCTTGAACGCCGAGCCCGGCTGCCTGAGCGCCTGGGTGACGCGGTTGAACTGGCTTTGACCGTAGTCGCGGCCGCCGACCATGGCGCGCACCGCGCCGCCCGGAGGTCGGCAGTGCACC
>JACZUY010000248.1 GCA_022572945.1 Pseudomonadota bacterium | reverse complement strand
CGCGTGCTCCGCCGCTTCGGGCACGCCATAGAAGCTCACGTTGCGGCGCCGCGGCCGGCGGCTCGGGCACGACGGGCGGCAGTAGATCCCGGTCGACGCGACGGCGAAAACGAAATCGCCGTCGAACCGGGCGTCGCGCCCCGCGACCGCCTGCCAGCGGTCCTCGTCGGTCATGGTCTCTCCTGCGGCGATCGTATCCATGCCGCATCCATAGACCACACTATAGCGCGCCGCTATCCGAAGCTTGCGGCCAAAATCGCCGCGGCGCTAGCGGCGGCCGGCGCCGGGAGCCGAACGTCGGTGTTCGGAGTGAGGATTTGGCGGTGGACGCGGTCCGGAGCGAACTGGTCTCGGCTGAAATTCCCTGATAAAGATTAGGTGGTGCGCGGGATGGGATATTCCGACCATCCAGGAGTTCTCCGGCCACCTGAGCCTGAAGATGGTCATGCGTTATGCTCACGCACGGGACCGGCGCGTGGATCACGCCATCGACGAGATGGAGAGAGCGAAAACCAAAGTCGAACAATTCGCGTCGCCGAAGACGCAAGATTCCTGACGGGATTACACTAAAACTACACACGCACCCCCGAACAACGGGCTGCGTATCAGCCTAACTAATTGAGAGGATTGGTGGAGCCGAGGGGAGTCGAACCCCTGACCTTCGCATTGCGAACGCGACGCTCTCCCAACTGAGCTACGGCCCCTGAGGCTTTGGGCGCCCGAGCGGCGGGCTGCGGGATAATGTGGGGGGCGCGCACGCCCTGTCAAGCGCGCCAACCGACCCCGCGCGATGCCCCGCCGGCGCCGCCGGGACGGGCTTGCGCTCGGCCCGCCGGGGCACGATACTTCCCCCGCGCGACGGCGCGCGGAAGCGAAACGCACCCCGGTCCGGAACCCGATGTATTCGATGCTCGTCCTCGTCGACACCGTCATCAGCATCTACCTCTGGGTGGTGATCGCCCAGGTCGTCCTGAGCTGGCTGGTGTCGTTCAAGCTGGTCAACACCGCCAACCGCTTCATCTACCTGGTCGGCGACTTCCTCTACCGCGCGACCGAGCCGGCGCTCAAGCCCATCCGCCGGGTGATGCCCAACCTGGGCGGCATCGACGTCTCATCGGTGGTGCTGATCATCGGCCTGATCTTCGCGCGCAACCTGTTGTTTGAATACCTCGCCTGAGCGCATCCTTGCCGCTGAAACCACCGATCGAGGCCGCCCGCGACGGGGTCCGCGTCGCGGTCCGCGTGAGCCCGAAGGCGTCGCGCGCGGGCTATGCCGGCGTCGGGATTGACGCGGCGGGCCGCGGGTTCCTAAAACTGCGCGTCACTGCGCCGGCGCAAGCCGGAAAGGCGAACGCCGCGCTGGTCAGGCTGCTGGCCCGGGCGTGGGGCGTTCCGCGCTCGCGCCTGAGCGTGGTCTCGGGCGCGAAGGACAGGCGCAAGACGATCTTCGTCGCGGGCGATCCGTCCGCGCTCCTCAACCGCTTGAGCCACTGGATCGAGGGCCAAGATGACTGAAGCCGCGATCATCGACGGGGAGGCGTTCGCCGCCGACCTGCGCGCCGAGATCGCCCGCCAGGTCGCCGTGCTCAAGGACCGCGAGGGCATCACGCCGGGCCTCGCCGCGGTGCTGGTGGGCGACGACCCGGCGAGCCACCTCTACGTGCGCAACAAGCGCAAGGCGACCGCGGAGGCCGGCATGAACGGCTGGGTGCACCGCATGCCCGCGACCGCCTCGCAGGCCGAGCTGCTGGCCAAGGTCGCCGAGCTCAACGCCGACGCCGACGTCGACGGCATCCTGGTGCAGCTGCCGCTGCCCGAGCAGGTCGATTCGGGCGCGGTGTTCGACGCCGTCGACTTGGCCAAGGACGTCGACGGTTTCCACGTCATCAACGTCGGCCGCCTGTCCACCGGGCGGGACGCGATGGCGCCGTGCACGCCCCTGGGCTGCGTCATGCTGCTGCGCGACCGGCTCGGCGAGCTCAAGGGCCGCGAGGCGGTCGTGGTCGGGCGCTCGAACATCGTCGGCAAGCCGATGGCGCAGCTCCTGCTCGCCGAGCACTGCACGGTGACGGTGGCGCACTCGCGCACCCGCGACCTGGCTTCGGTCTGCCGCCGCGCCGACATTCTCGTCGCCGCCGTCGGCAAGCCCGAGATGGTGCGCGGCGACTGGATCAAGCCCGGTGCGGTGGTCATCGACGTCGGCATCAACCGCATCGAGCGCGACGGCAAGACGCGGCTCGTCGGCGACGTCGCCTTCGACGAGGCGCGCCGGGTCGCCGGCGCGATCACCCCGGTGCCCGGCGGGGTCGGGCCGATGACCATCGCGTGTCTGTTGCACAACAC
>JACZUY010000247.1 GCA_022572945.1 Pseudomonadota bacterium | reverse complement strand
CGTCGACGCGCTCGAGCAGCCCGGCGATGTGCAGCAGCGTCGACTTCCCCGCCCCCGACGGGCCGACGAGCGCGACGATCTCGCCCGCCGAAAGCTCCAGCGATACGCCGCGCAGCACCTCGATCCGGGTCCCTCCCTGCTCGAAGGTGCGGCTGACGCCGTCGAGCGCGAGCAGCGCCTCACTCATAGCGCAGCGCCTCGACCGGATCGAGCCGCGCGGCGCGCCACGCCGGGTAGATCGTGGCGAGGAACGAAAGCGCCAGCGCCATGACCACGACCACGATCACCTCGTCCGCGTCGATCCGCGCGGGGAGCTGCGACAGGAAATAGATCTCGGCCGAGAACAGATCGACGCCGGCAAGGCCCTCGATCCAGCGGCGGATGGTTTCGATGTTGGCGGCGAAGGCGATGCCGAGGATGAGCCCCATCAGCGTGCCCACGACCCCGATGCTGGCGCCGGTGAGGAAGAAGATGCGCATCACCATGCCGCGCGTCGCCCCCATGGTGCGCAAAATCGCGATGTCGCGGCCCTTGTCCTTCACCAGCATGATCAGGCTCGAGATGATGTTGAGCGCGGCCACCAGGATGATGAGCGTGAGGATGACGAACATGACGTTGCGCTCGACCTTGACCGCGCCGAAGAACTGGGCGTTGGCCTGCTGCCAGTCCCACACCCGGCCGCGCGCGCCGACCGTGGCGATGACCTCGCGGCGCACCGTTCGGATCGCGGTCGGATCGGCGACGAAAAGCTCGATCCCGGTGACCGCTTCGCCCATGCGGAAGTAGATCTGCGCCCGATCGAGCGGCATGTATACGAAGCCCGAGTCGTACTCGTACATGCCGACGTCGAAGGTGCCGGCGACGGTGTACGAAGCGGTGCGTGGCACGGTGCCGAAGACGGTGGGCGTTCCTTTCGGCGACAACAGCGTGATGCGGTCGCCGGTGTCGAGCCCGAGCCGCTGGGCGAGCCGGTAGCCGACGAGCACGCCCTCGTCCGCGCTGAAGCGCGCCAGCCCGCCGGCGCTGACCGCGTCGGCGATGATCGCCCGGTCGCGCAGATCAACCGCGCGCACCCCGCGCACCATGGCGCCCGAGGTGAAGCCGCGCGCCGAGGTCGCCAGCACCTGGCCATCGACGATCGGCGTCGCGCCGATCACGTCGTCGAGGCGCAGGAGCTCGCCGGCGAGCGGATCGAAGTCGGCGAGCGCGCCGCCCGCGCCGTAGACCGTGATGTGGCCGTTGACGCCGAGGATGCGCGACAACAGCTCGTGGCGGAAGCCGTTCATCACCGCCATGACGATGATCAGCGCGGCGACGCCGAGCGCGATGCCGAGGAACGAGAAGCCGGCGATGACCGAGACGAAGCCCTCCTGCCGGCGCGCCCTCAGGTAGCGCCCCGCCACCATCCATTCGAACGCGGAGAACATCGGCGCTCAGCCGGTGAGTCGCGCCAACGCCGATTCGGCCGACAGCTCCTCGCGCTCGCCGCCCGCCCGGCGCTTGAGCTCGACCACGCCCCGTGAGAGCCCGCGCGGACCCACGGTCAACTGCCAGGGCAGGCCGATCAGGTCCATGGTCGCGAACTTGGCCCCGGCGCGCTCCTCGGTGTCGTCGTAGAGGACCTCCACGCCGGCGCCCTCGAGCTTGCCGTAAAGGTCCTCGCACGCCTCGAAGCACGCCGCGTCGCCGTGCTTGAGGTCGATCAGCCCGACCGCGAACGGCGCCACGCTGTCGGGCCAGACGATGCCGTCCTCGTCGTGGCTCGCCTCGATGATCGCGCCGGCGAGCCGCGAGATGCCGATGCCGTAGGACCCCTGGTGCACCGGGCCTGAGCCGCCGTCGGCCGTCGTCACGTTGCAGCCCATCGGCTCCGAGTACTTGGTGGCGAAGTAGAAGATGTGGCCGACCTCGATGCCGCGCGCGGTGACCAGCTCGTCCGCCGGCACCGGGCAGTTATCGGGGTCGTGCTTGTCGTCGGTCGCGGCGTAGTGCCGGGTCCATTCCTCGATGATCGGCTCAAGGTCGCCGCCGTAGTCGATATCGGCCGCGAGCACGTCGTGCGCGAGCAGCGCCGGGTGGCAATAGACCGCGCTTTCGCCGGTGTCGGCGAGAATCACGAACTCGTGGCTCAGGTCGCCGCCGATCGGCCCGGTGTCGGCGCGCATCGGGACCGCCTTGAGACCCATGCGGGCGAAGGTGCGCAGGTAGGCCACGAACATCCTGTTGTACGAGCGCTTGGCGCCGGCGTAGTCGACGTCGAACGAATAGGCGTCCTTCATCAGGAACTCGCGGCCGCGCATGACGCCGAACCGCGGGCGCACCTCGTCGCGGAACTTCCACTGGATGTG
>JACZUY010000091.1 GCA_022572945.1 Pseudomonadota bacterium | reverse complement strand
TGGGCGACGAGACGTTGATGACGAGGTAGTCGGCGCGGTCGTGAAACGCCTCGAGACCCGCGAGGTAGTCGGCGGCCGGGTCGGCGGCGTCGCTGTTGGCGCCGATGTTGACGCCGACGATGCCGACGCCCCGCCCCGCCAGCCTCCGCGCCGCGGCCGCGATACCCCGGTTGTTGAAGCCGAGGCGGTTGATCAGCGCCCCGTCCTCGGCCAGGCGGAACAGCCGGGGCTTGGGGTTGCCGGCCTGCGCGCGCGGCGTGATCGTGCCGACCTCGACGAAGCCGAAGCCGAGCGCGCGCGCGCCGCCGATCGCCTCGGCGTCCTTGTCGAAGCCGGCGGCGAGGCCGACGGGGTTGTCGAAATCGACGCCCCACAGCGTCGTCCGCAGCGCCGGAAAGGCCTGGCGACGGGGCGCCGGCACGAGCCCCGCCCCGAGCGCGCCGATGGCGAGGCGATGCGCGGCCTCGGGCGGCAACAGGCGCAGCACGGGCCACGCCAGGCGGTACCAGCCGGTCATCGGACCATTCTCCGGCGATGCATCAACATTTCCGCGCGCGAACCTAAAGCATTATTCGTCCACCTTTACTAAAATCAAAGGTGAACTGCGTTCAATCGCCACGCGGGCTTCCGCCGCATTGGCGGCGGCCCGCGGTCGCGGGCTGGCGCGTAATCCGAACGAGTGGAATCATTCGGATCACGCTTTAGCCGATCGGCGGGGCCGTGAACAGCGCCGCTGGGCGGCGGCGGCGGTCTGGCGCATAATGATTCGGTGATGCGCCGCCTCGCCGTGATCGTTTCCGCCCTGTTGCTCGCGCTCGCCGCAGAGCCGGCGCGCGCCGGCGTCGCGCCCGGGGTCGCGGCGCTGCTCAAGGCGGCGGTGGCGCTCGCCTGCGAAGACGACCCCGCCGCGCCCGAGGCGATGGCGGCGGCGCTGCCCGCCGGCGCGTTCCTCGACGAGACGCCGATGGCGATGGGCGGCGCCGCGTTCGGCTGGCGGCGGCGCTTCGCGCTCGACGGCGGCCGGCTCAGGCTCACCCGCCTCGCGCCGTTCGGCACGCTGCGCCGCATCGAGGCGGAGTACGCCTCGGAAACCGCGGGCGCGCTGCGCCCCGAGGTGATCGTGATCGCCGGTCCCGACTGCCGGGTGCGCGCCGCGCGGCGGCTGATCTACGACGCGGACGGCCGCGCCGAGGCGATCGAGATTCTCGACTCCGGGCTCGTCCCCACCGGCGCGCGCGAGCCCCTCAACCCGCCGGTGCCCGCCGGCGCCGACCCCGGCGGGATCACCGTCGCGCTGGTCGATTCGGGGGTCAACTACCTGTTGCCCGAGATCGCCGCCAGGCTCGCCCGCGACGCCGAGGGCCGCGCGCTCGGCTTCGACTACTGGGACCTCGATGGCCGCCCGTTCGACGCCAACCCGGCGCGCTCGCCGTTCTTTCCCGAGCGCCACGGCACCCGCGTCGCCAGCGTGATCCTCGGCGAGGCGCCCGGGGTGCGGCTCATCGCCTACCGCTACCCGCGCCCCGAGCCCGCGCGCATGGCCGACCTCGTCGCCGACGCCGCGGCCAAGGGCGCGCGCGTGGTCAACCTGGCGATGGGCAGCAACAAGGCTGAGCACTGGCAGGGCTTCGCCGCGGCGGTGAAGGCGCACGCCGACGTGCTGTTCGTCGTCTCCGCCGGCAACGACGGGCGCGACATCGACCGCCACCCGGTGTACCCGGCCGCCTTCGACTTCCCCAACATGCTCGTGGTCTCCTCGGCCGACGGGTTCGGCGCGCCGGCGCCGGGCTCGAACTGGGGCAAGCGCTCGGTCGACCTCTTGGTGCCGGGCGAGAAGGTGCCGGTGATCGCCTTCTCGGGCGCGCCGGGCCATGCGTCGGGCGCGAGCTTCGCGGCGCCGCGGATCACCGCGCTGGCGGCGCGCCTGCTCGCGGTCAATCCCGACTGGCGGGCGAAAGAGCTGAAGGCGGCGATCATCGCGCGGGCGCGCATGATCGACGGCGTCGGCTTCATCGCCTCGCGCTACGGCTTCCTCGATCCAACGCGGCCGGAGGCCGGTCCTTGACCATCGCGCTTCCCACGCTCGCCGGCGTGCGCAAGGCGGCCAAGGCGATCCGGCCCGACGTTCCCGAGACGCCAATGGTGCGCTCCGAGATCCTGTCGCGCGCGCTCGACGCCGAGGTATGGCTGAAGAACGAGACGGTGAATCCGGTGGCGTCGTTCAAGCTGCGCGGCGCGCTCAACGCCGTGCTCCAGGCCGGGTCGGACGGCGTGGTCACGTCGTCGACCGGCAATCACGGCCAGGGCGTCGCCTATGCCGCCCGGCTGGCGGGCTTGCGAGCCGACATCTTCCTGCCCGAGACTCCCAATCCGGTGAAGAAGGGGATGATCGCGGCGTTCGGCGCCACGATCCACGAGGTCGGCTACGACCTCGACGACGCCAAGGACCACGCCAAGCGTTTCTGCGCCGAGCACGGCCACGCCTTCATCGACGACGGCGAGAGCCTCGCGGTGATGGAGGGCGCCGGCACCATCGGCCTCGAGGCGGCGCAAGCGCTTGCCGACATCGACGCGATGATCGTCCCGATGGGAAGCGGCAACCTCGCCTCGGGCTGCGCCGCCGCGCTCAAGGGCGTGCAGCCCAAGGCCAGGGTCTACGCCGTGCAGTCGGCCGCCGCGCCGGCGATGGCCGAGAGCTTCCACGCAAAGGAACCCGTCGAGCGGCCGGCCGCGACTCTCGCCGACGGGCTGGAGTGCCGGGTGCCCGCCGGGCTCGCGTTCGCGGCGATGGCGGCGCTGGTCGACGACGCCTGGCTGGTCAGCGACGAGGCGCTGCTCGCCGGCGTCCATACGCTCCTCGAATGCGCGCACGCGCTCGTCGAGCCCGCCGGCGCGGCGGCGCTCTCCGGCGCCTGGGCGCACCGCGAGGAATTCGCCGGCCGGCGCATCGTGTTGCTGCTGACCGGCGCCAACATCACCGCCGAGCTGATGCGCGAGGCGATGGCGCTCACCCCGTTGTTTTCGTTGGACGGCGTGATCTGATACCGGCGAGCGCATGTTCTGACACATGTGCTCGCTGGCAAGCGCGCCGTATTGATCGCAATAAGGGGGGCGTCGCGCCCCCTGGCGCGAAAGCCAAGGGGCCGGATGGCCCCGCCCGGCGCCTGAGGGAACATTAGGCTGAGCCCATTCTTGGGCTCGCCGGTATGATGCGCACGCGCGCTTGGAATATCCGCCATGGGCGCGTAAGTTCGGAAGAGCATTATTCGTTCACCTTTGACTTCAGTCAAAGGTGAACTGCGTTCAATCGCCACGCGGGCTCCCGCCGCATAGGCGGCGGCCCGCAGTCGCGGGCTGGCGTAATCCGAACGAGTGGAATCGCTCGGATTACGCTCTAGCTCGCGGAGGGCGTGCAAGGCGGGAGTTCACATGGCGGCGATCACCTACATCGACGGCGAATGGGTCGAGGGCAACCCCCCGGTCATGGGGCCGATGGACCAGGCGTTCTGGTTCGCCACCATGGTGTTCGACGGCGCCCGCGCGTTCGACGGCGTCGCCCCCGACCTCGACCGCCACTGCGAGCGCATCTTCCGCTCGGCCGAGTACATGGGGATGAAGCCCACGCAAACGCCGGACGAGGTCATCGACATCGCGCTGCGCGGCTGCGCGCGGTTTCCGCGGGGAAGCGAACTCTACATCCGCCCCATCTTCTACCCGCAAGGCGGCTTTCTCGTCGCCGACCCCGACACAACGCGCTTCCTGCTCACCATTCACGAAGTGCCGCTGCCCGACGCCAATGGTTTCTCGGTGTGCCTGTCGAGCTACCGCCGCCCGGCGCCCGACATGGCGCCGACGCGGGCCAAGGCGTCGTGCCTCTATCCGATGACCGGCTTCGCCATGAAGGAGGCCGAGGACAAGGGCTTCGACAACGCGGTCTTGCTCGATCCCGAGAACAACGTCGCCGAGTTCGCCACCGCGAACCTGTGGATCGCCAAGGACGGGGTGGCGCACACGCCGGAGTGGAACGGCACCTTCCTCAACGGCATCACCCGCCAGCGGGTGATCAAGCTCCTGCGCGGCGTCGGCGTCGAGGTGGTCGAGCGCACGATCACCTATGAGGAGGTCAGGGACGCCGACGAAATTTTCTCCACCGGAAACTACGCCAAGGTCAAGCCGGTCAACCGCATCGACGACCGCGAGCTGCAACCCGGCCCGGTCTTCCAGAGGGCGCGCGAGCTCTACTGGGAATTCGCCCGCGAGACCGCGTTCAAGGTGCCGCGCAAGGCGTAGGCCGCGATCGGCGACCCGCCCGCCAGCACGCGGCGGTTCGACGCGGTCGTTTCGGTCCGGCCATAGAGCGCGATGAACGAGCCATGCGTGGGCTCACGCGCCGTTCTTCAGCCGATAGCGGTTGGTTTCCGGCACGTAGTCTCGGCGATCAAACATGTCCGGAGCGGTGCCGGCGAGCACCCCCTGCATGTCCTCGACGACCGCCGGGGTATCGAGGAAGTAGGTGTGCTCGACGATGCCTTCGACCACCGGCGTGCAGTCGATCAGCGTTACTTTGCCCGGAATTCCGCGTGGCACCCGCGGGCCGTCGTCGCCCAGGCGGTCCGGGTTGCCCTTGGTCTTGTCCGACACCGCCATCGCCTTGTCCTCGTTGTTGAAGTAGACGTTGACGCGCTTGGCCAGCCGCGGCAACGGCTTGAGCTTGTGATCGTGCTCGAAGGCGTCGTCGTCCTCGTCGGCCGCCATCAAGAACACTTGATCGAAGATCCGCGGCGCGCGGTTGGGCGACTGCGAATCGATCTCCTGCACCGCGTGGCGCAGGACATAATTTCCCATGCTATGGGCAACGAGATGAATACACTGATCGCAAGCTTCTTGCGGCGTAGAGCCCCGCAGGAAGGCGGCCAGCTTGAGAAATCCCCTGGCAAAGGCTGGACCGGACGCGGCGGCATCCTGGCGGTCGCTGGCGTAGGCGACATAGGGCATCATCGACCCGTCCGACGGCCACGAGAACAAGACGACGTTCACCCCGGGTCCACCGGCATCGACACCGAAGTTGCGCTTGAGTGTGGCGGCGCCGGTCAAGGCCTCCGTGAAACTTACGTCATAGCCATGAATGAAGATCACCGTGTCTCGCGATTTCTCAAGCATCTTTTTACGGACACGGTCGAAGGCCGCCGTACTACCCAATATCGATCCTTCTCCGTCTCTCTGCCGCCGGTCGGCATCCTTGACCAGTTTCTCCGGCTCGACATGCAGGGCGTACCGATCGAGTTTCTTCCCGGTAACCTCGGCAAACCCGAAGCGCAGGCTGGCGAGGCCCGCCTCGCTGAAGCCTTTGCCGAAGTCGGTCGGATCTTGCTCCGGCTCGGGTCTCCTGTTGGTTGCAAAATATACCTTCACCATGGTCGCCTCCCTGTTTATTCGGATGGTGGCGGCTAGAGCATTGTTCGTCCACCTTTCAAGCCAAAGGTGAACTGCGTTCAATCGCCACGCAGGCTTCCGCCGCATAAGCGGCGGCCCGCGGTCGCGGGCTGGCGTAATCCGAACGAGTGGGATCGTTCGGATTACGCTCTAGCAACACCCGGCACCGCATGATAAACGCTTTAGTTGTTCTATTGTAGGAGAAATTCTCGCAAATCATTAAAATGCCGATTCGCGTCGTGGACGACAGGATGCGCTCGCCGGCGAAGCTCAGACCCGCGGCATCCGCCTTCCCCGACCGCTCCTGGATTTATACCATCGGTCGTCAGGAAAGGCCGATGGGCGCTCGAATCGGCGGGGTGCGTTCCGATTCGTGACCAGGTTGCGGGCTGCTATTTCAACTGATCGTCAAGAAACGCGAGGACCTTCTCCCACGAATCGGCGGCGGCTTCCTTGCGGTAGCGCTCTTCGTTGACAAAATCCTGAAATCCATGCCCGGCGCCGTCATAGCGATGAAACGCGTGCGCAACGCCGGCTTTGGTCAGCGCGGCGTCGAGGTCGTCCACGTCCGCGGGCGACGGGTTCTCGTCGTCATTTCCGAAGATTCCGATGACCGGGCACGGGATGCGATCGGCAAGTTCAATCGGGGGTACGCCGTCGGGCCCCATCGCGATCTTTATTCGCCCCCCATAGAGCACCGCCGCCGCCTTGTAATTGGGGTTACGGCACGCGGCCAGCCAGGCGACCCGGCCACCCCAGCAATGCCCGATGAGTCCGATCCGGCGGCGATCCACTAATCCCATGCCCGCCAGCAACGCGTACGCGGCATCGAGGTCGGCGACCGTCCAGTCGTCGCGAAATTCCTCACGCTTTACCGCGATGTCTTCGTCCGGCGGCCACCAGTGAAAAATGTACGGTATGACACAAGCATAACCGGCGTCGGCGAGGCGTTCGCCCACGTCTATGGTGAATGGATCGTTTTCCAGGCCGGCATGGGCGATGGGGAGATGCTGGGCGACGACGATCCCCGGAAAAGGCCCGTCGCCTCGCGGCTCGAACACCAGGATTTCCATCGGGCTGCCGAGTATCTCGACGCTTTCCTTGGTGTACACCTTGTCTCTCCCCCCGATTTCGAATCGCCGCATCGTTATATTCGTTTTGCCGGTCGGCCTTCGACCAGCGGGTCGCCATTGCCCGCCCCGGGTCCCGAGCGGACGTCGGAGCCCACGCGGAAAACCCTGTTATCAGTACCCGCGCCTCACGCCGAATCCGGCGTCTCCCCGGCGAGCACGCGGCGGATCAGGGCGATGGTCTCGGCGCGGCCGTAGAGCGCGATGAACGAGCCCATGCGCGGGCCCTGGGACTGGCCCAGCAGCGTCTCGTAGAGCGCCTTGAACCAGCCGCGCAGCGGCTCGAAGCCGTGGCGCTTGCCGATCTCGTAGACCTCGTACTGGATCGCCTCGGCGTCGTCGGGGAGCGTCTCGAGCGCCCCGGCGAGCTCGGCGAGCGCCGCGCGCTCGCGCTCGTCGGGCGCGCGGTAGCGCCGGCTGGGCTTGACGAAGTCCTTGTAGTAGTTGACCGCGTGGCCGGCGAGCGCGTCGAGCACCGGCGCGGTCTCAGGCGTCGCGTCGGCGACGTAGCCCGAGATGAACCCCCACAGCACGGCCTTGTCCTCGGCGTTGCACACGCTCGCCAGGTTGAGGAGGACGCCGTACGAGAGCGGCTGGCCGGGCGCCGGCGGCGCGCCCGCGTGAATGTGCCAGGCGGGGTTTTTCAGGCGCTCCTCCGGCGTCTGCTTGGGGTAGCGTTCGAGGTGGGCGGCGTAGTCGTCGACGTGGCGCGGGATGACGTCGAAATAGAGCCGCTTGGCCTTGCGCGGCGCGTTGTACATGAACAGGCCCAGGCTCTCGCGCGTGCCGTAGCGCAGCCACTCGTCGATCGACAACCCGTTGCCGCGCGACTTCGAGATTTTCTCGCCGTTCTCGTCGAGAAACAGCTCGTAGGTGAAGCCCTCGGGCGGCTCGGCCCCGAGCACGCGGCAGATCGCGCTCGAATGCTTGACCGAATCGATCAGGTCCTTGCCCGACATCTCGTAATCGACGCCGAGCGCCGCCCAGCGCATCGCCCAGTCGGTCTTCCAGCCGAGCTTGCACCGGCCCCCGGTGACCGGCACTTCGCGCGTGGCGCCGTCCTCGTCCTCGAAGGCGACGGTGCCGGCGTCGGCGTCGACGCGCACCAGCGGCACTTGCAGCACGCGCCCGCTCGCGGGGCTGATCGGCAGCACCGGGCTGAAGGTGGCGCGGCGCTCGGGCTTCAAGGTCGGAAGCATCACCGCCATGATCTCGTCGTAGTGCCGCAGCACCGCAACCAGCGTCTCGTCGAACAGGCCGCTCTGGTAGCACGCGGTCGCGCTCTTGAACTCGTAGTCGAAGCCGAACTGGTCGAGGAACGCCTCGAGCCGCGCGTTGTTGTGCGCGCCGAAGCTGTCGTGGGTCCCGAACGGGTCGGGGATCGCGGTCAGCGGCTTGCCGAGGTGCGCGCGCAGCATCTCGGGGTTGGGGACGTTGCCGGGCACCGCGCGCAGCCCGTCCATGTCGTCGGAGAAGGCGTAGAGCCGCGTCGGCGCGTCCGACATCAGCGAGAACGCGTGCCGCACCATCGAGGTCCGCGCGACCTCGCCGAAGGTGCCGACGTGAGGCAGCCCGGAAGGCCCGTAGCCGGTCTCGAACAGCACATGGCCCTTGGCCGGCGTCGCGCCCCCGGTGCGCGCGAGAATCTTGCGCGCCTCCTGGAACGGCCAGGCGTTGCAGTGAAGCGCGAGGTCGCGGTCGCTGGTCATGCCCGCATCCTAAACCATAGCCGCCGGACCGTGCGCAAAACCCACGGATGCGTCAACGGCCCAGCGCCCCACCGGCGCACCTCTACTTATTTTTCTGGACGTGAAATTTCGCGATACTCAGCTTCAAGATTTTCAAGACGCCCCCGGAATTTTTCGATGTTGAGACCGAGGCGGCGAGTGCAGCCGTCCTGAATTGTTTCCCTCGTCACCCGTTCTTCCTGGGCAACTTTGCTAGCGGCGTATATTTGCCGGTCCTTAGTGGGCCAATCGCGTGGTGAATGGAGATAGGCCCAGACAACCTTCACGAGTTGCCGTCGGTGAACCGGGTTGTTGTGGGGCGGAAAAAGCTTTTCCATTAGTCGTTCGATCGGCTCAGTGTCAGATGCAGAAAGATTCGCGGTGGGTCTCATGGTTTCCTCGTCCCGTGGCGCTACTTGGTATCGTTTTTTCCGGCGTTCGAAACCAAGAAGCCTTCTCAGAACATCGTTAAAGGCGTCTTCAGTCCTTCCTTGGTTGTTCAGGAACTCATACAACTCGTCGTCGATTCTAATCATTGGCATCATGCATCCCAATCCTTTTTCCTGTGTCTCCTGAAACAGGAAATTATAATGCCGTGTTTCCTAGAGGCTGTCAAGGCTCACAATATGGCTAGCTAAATCGACTGCTCCGGCCCACAGAGAGTACGCGGATGGTGGCCGCGTCGTGCCGGCGATATAGTCGCCGCATGAAGGCGGGCCGATCGAGGAATATCCCGGCGTTCGCCGCGCCTGCACTCGTCGCCGGCGCGCGCGGCGCGGTGTGGCTCGGGGCGGACGGTGTGGTCGAGGCGCTCGATCACGCCGCCGCGGTGGAGCGCGCGCAGGCGGGGCCGCCGCCGGTCGTCTGCCACGCCCCGGCGACGGCGCGAAAGCTCAAGGGCCCGCCGTTCGCCGTGCTCGACGCGCTCGAGCTGTTTGCGTTCGTGCGCCCGGCGGTGTTCTGCCTGCCGACGCCGCGCGGCCTCGCCGCCGTGCTCGGCCTCGCCGATCCCAAGGGGCTCAAGGCCGAGGCCGAAACCCTGCGCGCCGCCGCCCGGACGCTGCTCGCCGAGCTCGGCGAAGCCGACGAGAGCGAGCGCGCGGCGGCGGTGGCC
>JACZUY010000246.1 GCA_022572945.1 Pseudomonadota bacterium | reverse complement strand
CAGCGTCCCGCCGATGGCTCGTCGCTGCACGTCGTTGGTCCGTCCGATCCCTCGCCAAACGGCCGGGGCGCCCGGCCACCGGCGGGGCGAGCCTTTGGCCCGCCGCGCCACGGCCATTGTACTCAACCGCGTCCGGTTTGAACAACCATCCGCGAGCCTAGAGCGTGATCCGAACGATTCCACTCGTTCGGATCATGCGCTAGCCCGCGCCTCCTTTGATCGCAACAAATGGGGGCCGCCGCTTATGCGGCGGAAGCCTGCGTGGCGATTGAACGCAGTTCACTCTTACTGTGTAAGGGTGAACAGATAGTGCTTTAGCGCGACCGCCAGCGCCGAGTTCGTCGCCGGCGACGCCGGGCGCCGGCTACATGTTCGGATAGTTGGGCCCGCCGCCGCCCTCGGGCGTCACCCAGTCGATGTTCTGGGTCGGATCCTTGATGTCGCAGGTCTTGCAGTGGACGCAGTTCTGGGCGTTGATCTGGAGCCGCGGGTTCGCGCCGTCTCCGTCGCGCACGATCTCGTACACGCCAGCCGGGCAGTAGCGCTCCTCGGGCGCGTCGTATCGCGCCAGGTTGACCGCGATCGGCGTCTCCGGGTCGTCGAGCCTGAGGTGCACGGGCTGGTCCTCCTCGTGCATCACGCCGGAGAGGTAGACCGACGACAGCTTGTCGAAGGCGATCTCGCCGTCGGGCTTGGGGTAGGCGATGGGCTCGCACGCGCTCTTGTCCTTGAGCCGCGCGTGGTCGGGCTCGTGGCCGAACGTCCACGGCGCCCGGCCGCGCAGGATATAGGTATCGAGCGCGGCGTAGGCGAGCCCGGGCAGGAGGCCGTAGCGAAAGCCCGGGCGCACGTTACGCACGCGGTGGAGCTCGTCGAAGACCCACGAATCGCGCAACGCCTGCTCGTAGCCCGAAAGCTCCGCCGCCGTGCCGCCGCCGAGCGCGTCGAACGCCGCCTCGGCCGCGAGCATGCCCGACTTCATGGCGGTGTGCGTGCCCTTGATCTTGGGCACGTTGAGGAAGCCCGCGGCGCAGCCGATCAACGCGCCGCCGGGGAAGCCGAGCCTGGGGATCGACTGGAGCCCGCCTTCGTTGAGCGCCCGGGCGCCGTAGGCCACGCGCCGGCCGCCCTCGAAGGTCGGGCGAATCGCCGGATGCGTCTTGAAGCGCTGGAACTCGTCGAACGGGCTCAGGTACGGGTTCTCGTAGTCGAGCCCGACGACGAAGCCGACCGCGACCTGGTTGTCCTCGAGATGATAAATGAACGAGCCGCCGTAGGTCCGGCGATCGAGCGGCCAGCCGATACTGTGGACGATCAGGCCCTGGCTGTGCCGGGCCGGGTCGACCTCCCACAGCTCCTTGATGCCGATGCCGAAGGTCTGCGGATCGACGCCCCGGCGCAACTCGAAGCGCTCGTACAGCCGCTTGGTCAGCGAGCCGTGGCAGCCCTCGGCGAACAGCGTGAACGGCGCGACCAGCTCCATGCCGGGCTCGTAGGCCGGCTTGCGCGAGCCGTCGCGGGCGACGCCCATGTCGCCGGTGGCGACGCCGCGCACCCGCCCGTCGTCGGCGTACAGCACCTCGGCCGCGGCGAAGCCGGGGTAGATCTCGACCCCCAGCGCCTCGGCCTGCTCGCCGAGCCAGCGGCACAGGTTGCCGAGGCTGATGATGTAGTTGCCGTGGTTCTTCATCTGCGGGGGCGTGGGCAACCGGAACGCCCGCTTCTCGGTGAGAAACAGGAAGTGGTCCTCGCCCGCACGCGTGTTCAAGGGCGCGCCGCGGTCCTTCCAGTCGGGGATCAGCTCGTCGAGGCCGCGCGGCTCGAGGACCGCGCCCGAGAGGATGTGGGCGCCGACCTCCGAGCCCTTCTCGAGCACGCAGACGTTGACCTCGCGGCCGTGCCGTTCGGCCAGCTGCTTGAGCCGGATCGCCGCCGACAGGCCCGCGGGGCCGGCGCCGACGATGACGACGTCGTAGTCCATGGTCTCGCGTTCCATCGCCCGCTCCCCGGTGCGCGCTGCCGCCGAATCGCGTTATGCCCGCCTCGGCCCCGCCGGTCAATCGCGCCGCGCCGCTGGCGAGCGGGTCCCGCGCGTGGTAGGGTCGCGCCATGGCACGCGAGCCGCGGCCCCACGACCTCCTGACGTGGTACATCGACGCCGGCGCCGACGAGGCGATCGGCGATCGGCCGAAAAACCGCTTCACCGAAACCGAGGACAAGAAGCCCGCGGCGGCGCGCGCCGCGCCGATGCCGCCGCCCGCGGCCGGCGCGTTCGACATCGCCGCCGCGTGCCGGACGTTCGACGAGTTGGTCGCGGCGATCGAGGCGTTCGACGGCTGCGCGCCCAAGGACACCGCGACCAACCACGTCATCTACGACGGCAACACGAAGGCG
>JACZUY010000090.1 GCA_022572945.1 Pseudomonadota bacterium | reverse complement strand
CGGGGGCGCTAGACCCCGAACCCTTCGCCGGGTTTGCGGTACTCGTCGCGGGGCGGGGCGAAGACATCGAGCACGACGGCGCCGACGGCGCCCGTCCGCACGCCGTGCTCGACGCCGCCCGGCGTGCTGCCGTCGTCGGCAACAGGGGGGCGCCATCCGGGGAATCCCGGTTAGGAACGTGTCGCGCGTGCGGCATCGGGCGCGGCCGTCGTCTTGCCCCGCTACGCGCGCCCACCTTACCGGGCCGCCAGCGTCAGCGCCGCGCCGCGCTCAACGAACTCGGTTAGACGCTCATGGTCGCGGACGTAAAGCGTTTGTCCCTTGCGCTCGACGATGCCGGCCACGGCAAGCTGAATTACGGCCCGGCTGACGGTCTCACGCGTTGTGCTGGCTCGGCTGGCGATGTCGGCGTACTTGGGAAGGGGTCGCACGACCCAATTTCCGGGCGCGACAGTGTCGGGCTTGGCGAGATGCAGGAGTTCCACGTGAACGCGTTGCACCGCAGTCAGCGTGCTGAGGTCCATTATGCGTTTGTCGCAGCGCAGGACGATGTCGGCCAGCCGCATGATCACGTGAACGCCGAGTTCCGGGTTGTCCAACAGCAAGCTCTGAAATTCCCGGGGTGCCAGCGACGCCAGCCGGCACTCGGTCACCGCAACCACGCTGGCCGAGCGCGGATTGGCGGTGATCGCCGCGAGTTCGCCGAAGTAGCTGCCTTCGCGAACGTTGGCAAAGGCGATCTCCCGACCCGAGGCGGCGTAGTTGACGATTCGCACGGTACCTTTGATCACGAAGTAGATGTCGTGTTCGGCGTGATCGCCACGGTCAAGGATGATCTGATTGGCGGCGAACCGATACCAGCGGCACCGCTTCTCCAGATTCCGCAAGGTTTCCGGATCGAGCCCGGACAAGAGCTCGATTCCGCCGAGGTCGGTTCGGTCGTCGTTTACCACGTCTCGCAACCTGCCCTGTCGTTGCATCACTGAATTACCAAATCGTCGGATAGACAACACGTTTCGGCCGCTTGCACCAGCCTGCACGCACGCGCGCTCCGGCCAGCGCCGTACGTGAAGTCGTTCCGGCTTCCGGGAGCGGCGGCAGCCTGCCGATCGCCTCCGTCCGCCCGCCGAAGCCGCGGGCCGCGCGATCCGGATTAGCGCCCGGCGGCCAGCCCGCGAAACAGCCAGATGCGGCTCGTCCGGTTCCTTTTGAAGGTGCTGTTGACGACGGCGACCGCTCCCGCCCCGTTGACGGCGAGCTTCCTCATCAACAACCCCTGCTGGCTGCCGTTGACGCCGAGGGCCGGATCCACGCTGCCCGGAATGACCGAAGGCGATGCGAACGTCCGCCCGCCATCGCTCGAATACGTCAACCCGAGTCCCCGCGGATAGTTTCCCCGGCTGGGGAAGAGCTCCCAGATGACGTAAATGTTGTCCTCACTGTCCAAACTCAGCGCCGGGAAACTCACGCTTTCGAACTGCTCCGTTTGCGGGCTCGAAATCTCCCTCGGTTCCTCGAACGTACGCTCCCCCTCGTTCAAGCGGGTGTACCATATGTTATATCGCTCGAAGGGGCCGGCAGGGCTTTCCGCGTAAACGAGATGAACGGTTCCCTTGCCGTTTACGGCGATCTTCGGCGCGTCGGAATGCCCGCCGCTTTCAAAGACGATCCGTGGCTTGCCGAACGTGCGGCCATGATCGACCGACTTCGCGAAACGGATGTCGGCGGCCCTGTCTTCTCCGACGGTCCAGGCGAGATAGACGGCGCCCTCGGCGTCGACGGCCAGGGAGGGGCCGCGCGCGGGTTCTGCATCGCGGCCGCCGGCAACGCGCAACGGATCGGAGAAGTTGTCGCCCCGATCCGTCGAACGGCTGAACCACAGGTTTCCTTCGTATTCGGTCCAGGCGGCGTAGAGATCGCCCTGGGGCCCCATGGCGAGGTCGAGGCTGCCGTTGTGCCAATAGCGCGGCGTGATGCGTCCCTTGCCGTCACCGGCGATGCTGTTCGAGAGATTGATCGGATCGCCGAAGGTCTTGCCGCCGTCGGTCGACCGCGCGAAAAAGATCTCGCCGCCGTGCGAGCCCCCGGAAAAGACGATCTCCTGCCAGAGGATGTACACGCCGCCCGCATCGCCGGACGCGATGACCATCCGCGGAAGCCAGGAAAAGATTCGTGGGCTCCCGGAGACGTTGACCGGCTCCCCGAGCCGCTTCTTGCCGTCGGGCTCGTAGACCTGGAAAAAAATATCCTGCCTGGACTGATCGGCCCAGGCGACCCCAACAAAGCCCTGCTCGTCGATGGCAACGGTGGGGTCGTCGACGTAATTGAACGCCGACTCGTTCATGCGCCAGGGTCCCCGGTATCCGCCGCCGGAGGCGACCTCGATCTTCGCGTCCCATGTTACCCCCGACGGGTCCGCCCGGCCCGGCGCGGGCGCCGCGATCAGAGCGACCGCAAACAGCACGAACAGTCCACGACCCATGCGAGCGATAGGAACCGGCATTGCCGAGACTCCTTCGGACCGGCCCCGATGAACGCGGCCTTGGCCTTCCGAAGCTGCGCGAGATGCGTTTCCGGCGGCTGATAAGTCCAGACCAACGAAGGCTGACGATCAAGAGAAATCGGAAGCGTTGGTTCGAGCCGTCGCGCATGCTGCCAAACACGCCGGAAATTGGCGAGCTGATTACGACCCTTCGAGTAGATGCGCGGCGGCGCTAAACCCCGAACCCTTCGCCGGGGTTGCGGTACTCGTCGCGGGGCGGGGCGAAGACGTCGAGGACGACGGCGCCCGCGTCGCCGGTCCGCACGCCGTGCTCGACGCCGCCCGGCGTGCGCCAGAAGTCGCCCGCCTTCATCGCCACCTCCTCGCCGCCCTGGATGCGCACCAGTTCGCCTTCGAGCAGCACGCCCCATTGTTCCTGCGGGTGGCTGTGGAGCGTGCCGGTCGAATGCGGCGCGATCCGCACCACCGACAGCATCGCCTGGTCGCCGGGGAAGACGCGCGTGGAAAGTCCTTCACCTAGTTTGCGAGGAATTCCCTGTTCCATATTGTTAATATTGAAGACCCAGTCGCTCGTGGCTTTCGTTTCCTGGACTGACATCGCATCGCTTCCTCGTGCTCGGGGGCGCCGTTCGCTCGCCCCGTGTTAGAGCGTAATCCGAACGAATCCACTCGTTCGGATCGTTAAAAGGGGTCAGACCCCTTTTAACCTTTTGACCAGCCCGCAAGTGCGGGCCGCCGCTTATGCGGCGCAAGCCTGCGTGGCGACTGAACGCAGTTCGCCTTTGCTGTGTAAAGGTAAACGAATAATGCTCTAGCGGCGTTGCGGCCCGCCCGCAAGCCCCCGCCCCTTGGCGATGGCGTCGTCGCCGAACCTGTCGCGCACGGCGTCGATCGCGTCTTCGATTCGCGCGCGGCGGGGGGCGATCCGGTCGACGAGGTCGCCCGCGTCGGCGTCGTCGGCCGCTGCGAGGTTGCTGACGCCGACGCCGATGAGGCGAAACATCGTGCCGTCGGCCTCGCGCATCAGGAGCGCCACGGCGGTCTGGAAGATGGTTTCCGCGGTGCGCGTGGGTTCGCCGAGCGAGCGGCTGCGCGTGCGCAGCCTGAAGCCCGCGGTCTTGAGCTTGAGCGTCACCGTGCGGCCGGCGAGCCGGTCGGCCTTGAGCCGGCGCGCGACCTTCTCGCACAGCCGCCACAGCACGGGCTTCAGCGCCCCGGCGTCGGCGCGGTCCGCATCCAGCGTGATTTCCGCCGAGACGCTCTTGCGCGGCGCGTCCGGATCGACCGCGCGGTCGTCCTCGCCGAGCGCGAACCGCGCCAGCCTGTGGCCGATCTTGCCGTAGCGCGCGACCAGCTCGGCCTCGGAATACGCCCGCAGCTGCCCGATCGCGGCGATGCCGTCGGCCTCGAGGCGCTTGCGCAGCTGCGTGCCGACTCCCCACAGCAGGCCGACCGGACGGTTCTTTAGGAACGACCGCGCCTCGCCGCGGCCGATCACCGCGAAGCCGCGCGGCTTGTCGAGGTTCGAGGCGACCTTGGCGAGGAACTTGTTGTAGCTGAGGCCGATCGAGACCGTGATCCGAACCTCGTCCTCGATCCGGCGGGCAAGCCTGGCGAGGGTCCGCGCGGGCGCGCCGCCATGGACCCGTTCGGTGCCCGCAAGATCGAGGAACGCCTCGTCGATCGAGATCGGCTCGACCAACGGCGTCACCGCGCGCATCAACGCCCGCACGTCGCGCCCGACCTCGGCGTACTTCGCCGTGTCGGGGCGGATGACGACCGCGTCGGGGCACAGCTTGAGCGCCTTGAACATCGGCATCGCCGAGTGGATGCCGAAGCGCCGCGCCTCGTACGAGCACGCCGCGACGACACCGCGGTGGCGCCCGCCCACCAGCACCGGCTTGCCGGCGAGCGATGGGTCGTCGCGCTGCTCGACCGCGGCGTAGAAGGCGTCGCAGTCGAGATGCGCGATCGCCAGCCGGCCGAGCTCGGCGTGCGCGACGACGCGCCGCGAGCCGCACGCCGGGCATTCGCTCTCGCCCAGGTCGTCGGTGAAGAAACAGTCGCGGCAGATGAGCGGCACGGCTTACGCGATCGTCCGGTTGGGTCGCTTGAGTTTAGCGCCCGCCCGGCGCAGTGTCGCCCCCGCGATGACGATCTATGGCCTGCTTGGCGTCACCCACGGCTGGGGCAGGTTGGTCACGGTGATGAGCGCGCACGGCGCCGCCGCCGTGCGCGCCCACATCGACGCTGGCGGCGACGTGGCGGTGGTTGCCGGCGAGGGCGGCCTTACCCAGTATCACGCCCGGCGCGCGGGCGCGCTCGACCGGCTGATCGCGCGCTACGGGATCATCGTGCTCTCGAACGACGCGTGGGAGGCCAAGAAGGCCGAGCTCGGCGACGCGATCCGGCGCTAGCGGGCGCGGCGAGCGCGGCTCAGCGGCGGCCCAGCCCGTACCGTGCGACGATGAAGTCGGCGATCGCGGCGGCGTCGTTGAGGTCGAGGACGGGCACGCCGACGCCGCTGAGCGGCGCGTCGCTGGCCACCGCGACGATGTGGGGGTCGCCGCCGCACAGCATCGGCTTGCGGTTCGCCGGGCGGTGGACCTCGATCTTGTCGTGGCCGTGCCGCTTGAAGCCTTCGACGAGCAACAGGTCGACCGGCGCCATGCGCCGCGCCAGCGCCTCGACCCCCGGTTCGGGCGCGCCGCGGTGCTCGTGCATCAGCGCCCAGCGGTCGGGCGCGGCGGCGGCGACGTCGACGGCGCCGGCGTCGCGCAGCGCGCGGCTCACGCTGCCCGGCCGGTCGATCGAGACGTTATGATGGGTGTGCTTCATCGTCGAGACCGTGACGCCGCGCCGCCTGAGCTCGGGAATCAGGCGCTCGACCAGCGTGGTTTTCCCGCTGCCGCTGTAGCCGGCGATACCCAGAAGTTTCATCGCGCAAACCGCGCTTGCCGCGTTGTATCGGCCGACTTTGCGGCGGCGCGGGCGGGGCTGTCAACGCCGCCTTCGGGCGCGCTTGACCCGTGCGAGGCCGCGTGTGAGAGTACGCCCGGGCCACGCTCGCGAGGGAAGACGCAATGCAAAAATCGCTGCTGATCACCGCCGATTTGTGCACCAGTTGCATGCAATGCGAGATGGCGTGCTCGTTCGAGCACGAGGGCGTGTTCAACCCCGCGAAGTCGCGCATCAAGGTGTTCGAGTTCGAGCACGGCAAGCGGGCGATTCCATACACCTGCACGCAGTGCGCCGAGGCCTGGTGCCTGCACGCCTGCCCGGTGGAGGCGCTGAGCCGGAATCCGCAGACCGGCGCGGTCGAGGTCGACGACGACGTCTGCGTCGGCTGCAAGGTGTGCACCATCGCCTGCCCGTTCGGCACCGTGAACTATAACCAGGACACCGGCAAGGTGATCAAATGCGATCTCTGTGGCGGCGACCCGCAATGCGCCGCGGTGTGCCCGACCGACGCGATCGTGTACGTCGACGCCAACTGGACCGGGTACGAGCGCATGAAGCAGTGGGCGGTCAAGAGCGACGCCCGGCCGTCGGCCTGAACCCGCCGGGCGGTTTCCCGAGCAGGAGTTTGCACCATGGGATGGCAGCGCAAGATACTCCGCGTCAATCTCTCCGAAGGGACCGCGGAAAGCGAGCCGCTCAACATGGACTGGGCGTTCCAGTATTTGGGCGAGCGGGGACTCGCGACCAAGTACCTGTGGGAGAACATGGACCCCAAGGCCGACCCCGTGGGGCCCGACAACGTGCTCATCTTCGCCACCGGCCCGTTGACCGGCACCATGGCGTCGACCGGCGGCCGTTACGTGGTGGTGACCAAGGGGCCGCTCACCGGCGCGATCGCGTGCTCGAACTCGGGCGGCAAGTTCGGCGCCGAGCTCAAGTTCGCGGGCTATGATCTGCTCGTCATTCACGGCCGCGCGCCGGAGCCGGTCTATCTCCACATCGTCGACGACGAGGTCGAGATTCTGCCGGCCGGCGAGCTGTGGGGCGCGACCGTCTGGCACACCGAGGAGGCGCTGAAGGCGCGCCACCAGAACCCGCTGCTGAAGGTCGCCTCGATCGGCGTCGCCGGCGAGCGCGGCGTGCGCTTCGCCTGCATCATCAACGACCTCCACCGGGCGGCTGGGCGGTCGGGCGTCGGCGCGGTGATGGGCTCCAAGAACCTCAAGGCGGTGGCGGTGCACGGCACCGTCGGCGTGCGCGTCGACGACCCCGGGCGGTTCATGGAGGTGGTGCGGGAAACCCACAAGCTGTTGGCCGAAAGCGACGGGCGCAAGGAACTCACCGAGCTCGGCACCAACGCGATGATCGACATGATGCAGGAGTTCGGCGGCCTGCCGACCCGCAACTTCCACGAGGTCCAGTTCGACGGCGTCGACAAGATCAACCCCACGGCGATGGCGGCGACCACGCCCAGCGGTCACCGCAATCTCATCACCAACAAGGCGTGCTTCGGCTGCACCATCGCCTGCGGGCGGATCGCGCACATCGACGCGAACCACTTCACCATCGTCAACCGGCCCGAGTACCGCCACGCCTCGGGCGGGCTCGAGTACGAAACCGCGTACGCCTTCGGTCCGGTGGTCGGCATCGACGACATCGATGCGCTCACCTTCGCCAGCTACCTGATGAACGAGCACGGCATGGACCCGATCTCGTTCGGCGGCACCCTCGCCGCGGCGATGGAGCTCTACGAAATGGGAGTCATCACCGCCGACGACACCGACGGCGTCGCGCTCGAGTTCGGCAACGCCGAAGCGCTCACCATCATGGCCGAGAAGACCGGCAAGTACGAAGGCTTCGGCCAGGTCCTCGGCCTCGGCTCGAAACGGATGTGCGAGAAGTACGGCCATCCCGAGCTGTTCATGGGCGTCAAGGGCCAGGAGTTCGCGGGTTACGATTCGCGCGCGCTTCAGGGCATGGGCCTCGGCTACGCCACGTCGAACCGCGGCGCGTGCCACCTCAAGCACGACGCCTTCGCGGTGGACATGGAGGACCAGACCGGCAATGGCAAGGCGCGGCCGGTCAAGCGGTCCCAGGACAAGGTCGCGATCATCGATTCGACCGGGCTCTGCCTGTTCACCACCTCGGCCTGGGGCATCAAGGATTTTCAGAAGCAGATCGACGCCGCCTGCGAGGGCGACTGGACGGTCGAGCGGCTGTTCGAGACCGGGGAGCGCATCTGGAACCTCGAGCGCCAGTTCAACCTCGCCGCCGGCCTCACCGCGGCCGACGACACCCTGCCCAAGCGCCTGCTCGAAGTTCCGGCGCCGTCGGGCACCGCCAAGGGCAAGGTCAACGAGCTCGACAAGATGCTTCCCGAGTATTACGCCGAGCGCGGCTGGACGACCGACGGGGTTCCTACCCAGGAGACGTTGGAGAGGCTCGGGCTTTGAGCGTCGGCCGGGGCTGTTGACCAGCCAGAGCGCAAATCTGAACGATTCCATTCGTTCAGATCACGCTCCAGCCCGCGACTGCGGGCCGCCGCTTATGCGGCGGAAGCCTGCGTGGCGACTGAACGCAGTTCACCTTTGACTTGAGGAAAGGTGAACGAATAATGCACTAAAGCGCGCGAGGGCGGACCATGGACTACGTCATTGTCGGCGCCGGGCCGGCGGGGGTGATCGCCGCGGAGACGCTGCGCAGGAGCGATCCCGCGGGCGCGATCACGCTGATCGGCGACGAGCCCGAGCCGCCGTATTCGCGGATGGCGATTCCATACCTCCTGGCCGAAGGCATCGGCGAGGAGGGCACGCATCTGCGCCACGGCGGCGACCACTACGAGAAGCTGAAGATCGAGGTCCGCCAGGGACGCGTCGCCAGCCTCTCGCCGGGCGACAAGTCGCTCGCGCTCGACGGTGGCGAGACTCTTTCCTACGACAAGTTGCTCATCGCCACCGGCGCCCACGCGGTCCGGCCGCCGATACCGGGGATGGACCTGCCGGGCGTCGAAAACTGCTGGACGCTCGAGGATGCGCGCAGGATCGCGGCGGGCGCGCGGCCGGGCTCGCGCGTGGTGCTCATGGGCGCCGGCTTCATCGGCTGCATCGTCCTCCAAGCGCTGGCGGCGCGGGGGGTCGATCTCACCGTCGTCGAGATGGAAAGCCGCATGCTCGCGCGCATGATGGACGATGCCGGGGCTGAGATGATCGAACGCTGGTGCAAGAGCAAGGGCGTCGAGGTGCTGACCTCGGCCAAGGTGACCGGCGTCGAGGCGACCAACGGCGGCCTGCGTCTTATCATCGACGACGCGGGCATGATCGACGCCGACCTCGTCGTCTGCGCCACCGGCGTCGCGCCCAACCTCGGGTTCCTCGAGGGCAGCGGCGTCGACACCGACCTCGGCGTTCTCGTCAACGAATATCTCGAGACCGGCGTCGCCGGCGTGTTCGCCGCCGGCGACGTCGCCCAGGGGCCCGATTTCTCGACCGGCAAGCAGGCGGTGCACGCGATCCAGCCGACGGCGAGCGAGCACGGCCGGATCGCGGCGCGAAACATGGCGGGCCACGAGACGCGCTACCGCGGGAGCCTGTCGATGAACGTGCTCAACACGCTGGGCCTGATTTCGAGCTCGTTCGGGCTGTGGGCGGGCGCCGACGGCGGTGAGCGCGCGGTGGCCGCCGATCCCGAGCGCTTCCGCTACCTGCGCCTCGAGTTCGAGGATGATGTGCTGGTCGGCGCGCTGTGCCTGGGGCTGACCCAGCACGTCGGCGTCATCCGCGGCCTGGTGCAGACCCGGGTCAGGCTTGGGCCGTGGAAGGACAGGCTGTTGAACGACCCGCTCCAGGTGATGAGTGCCTACCTCGAGCGCACCCAGGGCGTCGCCTGAGATCGGGGCTGAATGAAGATCACGATCAAGACCGCGGGGCTCTTGGGCAAGTACCTGCCGCCGGGAAGCGCCGGCAACGACGCCGAGCTCGAGGTTGCCGAAGGCGCCACCCCGCGCGACGTCATCGCGCAGCTCGGCATGCCCCTGGACGCGAGCTACCTGGTCACGC
>JACZUY010000002.1 GCA_022572945.1 Pseudomonadota bacterium | reverse complement strand
AAGGCCGCCAAGCGTCCTGCTGCGTTTGCGTACGGCGCTTGTGCGCCGCCGCCCACGCATCTCTTCCGTATTCACTTGTCAAAGAGCGCACTCCACCGACCGGAACGCCGGGGTCCACAAAACACCCCTCCGGCCAGCACAAGCCCGGGCGGTATAGGCCCCCGCCCATACCCTGCCAATCACCGATGCGACAGGGCCTGAAATGAACGTGGCGCGGACCCCCAATATCGCTCGCCCGCCGCGCGCGCAAGCCGAATCTCGCCGTTATACCAGCGGTCATTATGATTGACTCATGATGACCGCTGGCAAGCGCGACCGCGCGCCGCCGCCCCTGCGGCGTAAGGCTGCGTGCCGTTTGAACGCCCATCGGTCTTTCTTGATGACCGATGGTATTAAATCTTGGGCCCGCAATACGGAATTCGTCATTCGGATCAACGCGGGCGAGATCGTCGCTCACAGAATCGAGATCAGCGCGTCGAGCACCTCGTCGGGGCGCTCGGCCATCATCATGTGGCCGCAGCCGGCGAGCATCACGGTGCGGGCGCCGGGGATCGTCTCGCCGAGCGCCCTGGCCCCCTCGGCCGGGGTCATCAGGTCGCGGTCGCCGAGCACCAGCAGCGTCGGGCATTCGATGCCGCCCGCCATCGCCAGGCCGTCGGCGTAGTCGTTGGCCGCCTTGAGACAGGCGTGCAGCACGCCCGGGCCGGAGCGCTCGAGCAGGCGCACGGCCGCGCCGGTCATCCACAGCCCCGGCGCGCGGTTGCCGCCGACCTGGCCGTCCCGGCTGTGCCCCCAGAGCGTCACCATGTCGAACGCCGAATGCTCGTCGGCCTCGGCCGCCGAGAGCAGCGACGCCGTGACCGGCATCGGCAGCGAGACGCCGAGGAGCGCCAGCGCCGTGACCCGTTTGCGGTGGCGCGCCGCGGCGTCGAACACGGCGAGCGAGCCCATGCTGTGGCCGACCAGCGCCGCCTTCTCGACCTCAAGCGCGTCGAGCAGGCGGGTGACCCAGTCGGCCATGGCGGGGATCGATTCGAGCGCCGGCCCCGCCGAGCGGCCGTGGCCGGGCATGTCGATCGCGAGCACGTTGCGCCCGTGGTAGGCGAAGTAACGCGTCTGCAACGCCCACACGGTGTGGTCGAGGCCGCCGCCGTGGACGAAGACGACGCTCGGCCGCCCCGGCTCGAAGCGCCGCCCGCCGGTGGCGGCGAAGACCGCCTTGCCGTCGACCGTGATGTCCATGGCGCGCCTCCACCCTAGGGTATTATTCGTTCACCTTTACTGAAGTCAAAGGTGAACTGCGTTCAATCGCCACGCGGGCCAAATCTTATATCGACCAAAACGTGGCCGCATAAGCGGCGGCCCGCGGTCGCGGGCTGGCGTAATCCGACCGAGTGGAATCGTTCGGATTACGCGCTACCCCTTCCGCGACGCCTTGAGCGCGCGGCCGAGGTCGTCGATCAGGTCGTCGGCGTCCTCGAGGCCGATCGAGAGCCGCACCAGGCCTTCGGTCACGCCGCCCGCGCGCAGCGCCTCGGCGTCCATCTGCTGGTGCGTGGTGCTCGCCGGATGGATGACCAGTGACTTGGCGTCGCCGACGTTGGCGAGGTGCGAGAACAGCCCCAATGCTTCGATGAAGCGCCGCCCCGCCGCGCGGCCGCCCTTGATCTCGAAGCTGAAGATGGCGCCGCAACCGTTGGGAAGGAGCGTCTTGGCGAGCTCGTGGTCGGGGTGGCTGGGAAGCTCGGGGTAGATCACCGATTCGACCGCGCCGTGGCCGTCGAGGTAGGCGACTACCTTGCGGGTGTTGGCGACGTGGCGCTCCATGCGCACCGGCAGGGTCTCGACCCCTTGCAGGATGTAGAACGCGTTCGCCGGGCTCATGCACGCGCCGAAGTCGCGCAGGCCTTCGGTGCGGGCGCGCATGATGAACGCCTGGGGGCCGAACTCCTCGGCGTAGTCGATGCCGTGGTAGCCGGCGTAGGGCTCGGTGAGCGTCGGGAACAGGCCCGAGGCCTCCCAGTCGAAGCCGCCGCCGTCGACGATGACGCCGCCGATGGCGACGCCGTGGCCGCCGAGGAACTTGGTCGCCGAGTGATGCACCAGGTCGGCGCCGAAATCGAGCGGCCGGCACAGGCACGGCGTGGCGAAGGTGGAATCGATCATCAGCGGCAGCCCGGCCGCGTGGGCGACCTCGGCGACGCGGGGGATGTCGAGCACCTCGAGCCCCGGGTTGCCGAGCGTCTCGCCGAACAGGAGCCGGGTCTCGGGGCGGATCGCCGCGGCGAACGCGTCCGGGTCGCGCGCATCCACGAGGGTCGTCTCGATGCCGAAGCGCGGCAGCGTGTGGGTGAACAGGTTGTGCGAGCCGCCGTAGATCGACTGCGACGAAACGATGTGGCCGCCGGCCCCCATGAGCGTCGCCACCGCGAGGTGCAGCGCCGCCTGCCCGCTCGCCGTGCACACCGCGCCGACGCCGCCCTCGAGCGCGGCGATGCGCTCCTCGAGCACCGCCGTCGTCGGGTTGGAGATGCGCGAATAGAGGTGCCCGGCGCGCTCGAGGTTGAACAGCGCCGCGGCCTGGTCGGTGTCGCGGAAGACGTACGACGTGGTCTGGTAGATCGGCACCGCCCGCGCGCCGTGCACAGGATCGGGCCGCTGGCCCGCGTGCAGGCTCAGGGTATCGGGGCGAATGTATCGGGGCTCGGCCATGGCTGTTATCCTTTGCGAATCGCGGCGCACCCTACACACGCCCCGACCTTGCGTCCACCGGGCGCCGGCGCCGCGCGCCGTCGCAACGGCGGGTTCGGAGCCCGCCGCTACAACTCCTTGGCCCGGTCTCTCAGCGTGAATTTCTGGATCTTGCCGGTCGAGGTCTTGGGCAGGGGGCCGAAGACCACCAGCTTGGGCGCCTTGAAGTGGGCGATCCGCTCGCGGCAGAAGGCGATGATCTCGTCGGCGGTGATGTCGTCCTCCGCGCCCGGCTTGGGCGTGACGAACGCGCACGGCACCTCGCCCCACTTGTCGTCGGGCTTGGCGACGACCGCCGCCTCCATCACCTTGGGGTGGCTATAGAGCGCCTCCTCGACCTCGAGGCTCGAGATGTTCTCGCCGCCCGAGATGATGATGTCCTTCGAGCGGTCCTTGATCTCCATGTAGCCGTCGCCGTGCATGACGCCCAAATCGCCGGTGCGCAACCAGCCGCCCTTGAACGCCTCGCCGGTCGCCCCGGGGTTCTTGAGGTATCCCTTCATCACCGTGTTGCCGCGGACCATCACCTCGCCCATGGTCTCGCCGTCGGCGGGGACCGGCCGCATGGTCTCGGGATCGGCGATCATGAGGTCGGAGAGCGTCGGGTAGCGCACCCCCTGGCGCGCCATCCTGGCCGTCTTGCCGTCCTGGTCGAGGTCGTCCCAGTCGCCCTGCCAGGCGCAGTATGCGGCCGGGCCGTAGGTCTCGGTGAGGCCGTAGAGGTGGAGGACGCGGAAGCCCATGCGCTCCATCGCCGCGATCACCGCGCTCGGCGGAGCGGCGCCGCCGGTGGCGACGTCGACCACGCGGCCGAGGGCGATCTTGTGCTCGTCGGGCGCGTGGATCAGCGTGTTGAGGACGATCGGCGCGCCGCACATGTGGGTGACGCCGTGGCGCTCGATCATCGGGAAGATCAGCGCCGGGTCGACCTTGCGCAAGCAGACGTGCGTGCCGCCCACCGCGGTGACGCCCCAAGTGAAGGTCCAGCCGTTGCAGTGGAACATCGGCAGCGTCCACAGGTACACCGTCTCGCGCGACAGCCCGAACACCATGGCGTTGCCGAACGCGTTCTGGAACGCGCCGCGGTGGTGGAAGACGACGCCCTTGGGGTTGCCCGTGGTGCCCGAGGTGTAGTTGAGCGCGATCGCCCGCCACTCGTCGGCGGGTGGTTCCCAGGCGAAGTCCGGGTCGCCCTCGGCGAGGAACGCCTCGTAGTCCTTCTCGCCCAGGAGCTCGCCGCCTTCGGCCAGCGGATCGTCGATGTCGATGACCAGGATGTCGCGCCCCAGCCGGTCGAGCGCGTCCTTGATGACCGGCGAGAACTCGCGGTCGGTGATCAGCGCCCTGGCCTCGCCGTGGCCGAGGATGAAGGCGATGCCGCCGGCGTCGAGGCGGAAGTTGAGCGCGTTCAAAACCGCGCCGATCATCGGCACGCCGTAGTGCGCCTCGAGCATCGCCGGCACGTTCGGCGCCATCACCGCGACCGTGTCGCCGGGGCCGATGCCGCGGCCGGCGAGCGCGCTCGCGAGCCGGCGGCAACGGGCGTCGAACTCGGCGTACGAGTAGCGCGCGTCGCCGTGGATCACCGCGGTCTTGCCGGGGTACACCGACGCCGACCAGGCGAGAAAGGTCAGCGGCGTCAGCGGCTGGTAGTTGGCCGGCCCACGGTCGAGGTCGCGCTCGTAGATGCCGGGTTCCGGTTTGTCGTCGCTCACCATTTCGCCTCCCCTGCGCGGCCTCGCCGAGACGGTGGCACGGGAGAGGCGTGCAAGTCCACCGCCGGATGACCGGGCACGCCACTTCGTGCTAGCTTGACGTAATCCGGTTGGGCGTCACGTCCCCTCGAACCAAGCAGTAAGACGCGATGACAGCCTACGCCGCCCCGATCGACGATATTCGCTTTGCGCTCACCGAGCTGGCCGGGCTCGACGAGATCACCGCCCTGCCCGGCTACGAGGACGCCACGCCCGAACTCGTCGGCGCGGTGCTCGAAGAGGCAGGCAAGTTCGCGGCCGAGGTCATCGCGCCGCTCAACAAGCCCGGCGACGAGCAGGGAAGCCGCCTCGAGAACGGCGTGGTGCGCACGCCCGACGGCTTCAGGGAGGCGTACGCGGCCTACGTCGCCGGCGGCTGGAACGCGCTGCCGTTCGACCCCGAGCACGGCGGCCAGGGACTTCCCCGCCTCGTCGCCACCGCGGTCAACGAGCTGTGGCAGTCGGCCAACATGGCGTTCGCACTGTGCCCGATGCTGACCCAGGCGGCGGTCGATCTCCTGACCGAGTATGGCACGCCCGAACAGAAAGCGGCGTTCCTGCCCAAGCTGGTGACCGGCGAATGGGCGGGGACGATGAACCTGACCGAGCCGCAGGCGGGCTCCGACCTCGGCGCGGTGCGCATGCGCGCGGTGCGCGAGGGCGGCCACTACCGGCTCAAGGGCCAGAAGATTTTCATCACCTACGGCGACCACGACCTTACCGCGAACATCGTCCACGTGGTGCTGGCGCGCACGCCCGATTCACCGCCGGGCACCAAGGGCCTTTCGGTGTTCATCGTGCCCAAGGTGCTGGTGGCCGCGGACGGAAGCCTGGGCGAACGCAACGATCTCCGCTGCATTTCGCTCGAGCACAAGCTCGGCATCAACGCGAGCCCCACCGCGGTGATGGCCTATGGCGAGGGCGAGGGCGCCATCGGCTACCTCGTCGGCGAGGAGAACCGCGGCATCGAGTGCATGTTCACGATGATGAACATTTCCCGGATTTCGATCGGCGCGCAGGGCCTGGCGATCGCCGAGCGGGCGTATCAGCAGGCACGGGCGTTCGCCGCCGAGCGCGTCCAGGGCCGGCGCGGCGGCGCGGCGGTAACGATCATCCACCACCCCGACGTGCGCCGGATGCTGCTGTTGATGAAATCCCAGATCGAGGCGTCGCGGGGGCTGGTCTACTACACCGCCGCCGCCCTCGACCGCGCCGCGCGCCACCCGGAAACCGGGGAGCGGGCGCGCAGCCGGGCGATGGTCGAGCTGCTGACCCCGGTGGTCAAGGCGTGGTGCAGCGACATCGGCGTCGAGATCGCCTCGCTCGGCGTGCAGGTCCACGGCGGCATGGGCTACATCGAGGAGACCGGCGCCGCGCAGCACTACCGCGACGCCCGCATCAACCCGATCTACGAGGGCACCAACGGAATCCAGGCGGGCGACCTGGTGCGGCGCAAGGTCGCGGGCGACGGCGGCGCCGCGGCGCGCGCCTTCATCGCCGAGATGGCCGCGGCGGACGCCGGGCTGGCGCAATCGAACGACGCCGATCTCGCCGCCATCCGCGGCCCACTCAGGGGCGGGCTCGAGGCGCTCGGGCGGGCGACCGACTGGGTGGTCGAGACCACCGCGCACGACCCCGATTCGGTCGCCGCCGGGGCGACGCCGTATCTGCGGCTGTTCGGCGACGTCGCCGGCGGCTGGCAGATGGCGCGCTCGGGCCTCGCGGCGCGGCGGCGGCTGGCGAACGGCGACGGCGACGCGGGGTTCTACCGCGCCCGGCTCGCCTGCGCGCGGTTCTACGCCGACCAGGTCCTCTCGCAGGCCCCGGGCCTCGCCCACACGGTCACCCGCGGCGGCGCCAGCGTCATGGCGCTATCCGCGGAGCAGTTCTAGGAAAATTCGGGCGCGGGACGGTCGGTTGACCGGCCTTGGCCGGCGCGACAGGCTACGCCGGCGCGGTCGGAGGCGCGGTCGGCGCCGGGCGCGGGACCGGGTGGCTCACAAATTTCTCAATGCGAGCGGGCTATTCGATGCGGGTCGACATGAACGTGCGGAGCACGCTGTAATCGGTCTCGACCTCGCTCAGCCGCGACTTCACCACATCGAGAATGCTGACGACGCCGAGCAGCGCGTCGCCGTCGACCACCGGCAGGTGGCGAATCTCGTGCGAGGTCATCAGCTCCATGATCTCCTCGATGCTGTTCTCGGGCGTGCACGTGATTACCGAACGCGTCATCAGGTCGCTCACACCCAATTCCTGGACCCCGGCCCCGCGTTCGTTCAGGGCCCGGACGATGTCGCGCTCCGAGATGATCCCGGCCAGTTTGCCGTCGTCGTCCATCACCACCACGGCGCCGAGGCGTTCGACCGCGAGTGTCCGGGTGACCTCGGCGATCTTCTCGTCGATTCCAACCGTGATCACCTTGCCTTCACGCGAAGCGATAATTTTTGACAGTTCCATGGCGTCTAACCCTCCGTGCTCGCATATTGGTTTACGAACAGCGCATGCGCAACGTATTCTCGGCCAACGGTTTCCGGCCAGCGCCGTCGGACGACCTAATACCATCGGTCATCAAGAATGACCGATAGGCGTTCAAACGGCACGCAGCCTTTCGCCGCATAAGCGGCGGCGCGCGGTCGCGCTTGCCAGCGGCCATTATGAGTGGGTCATAATGACCGCTGGTATAAGACGGCTATCGTTCTCCCAGTACGCCGCCCGGTTTCACCCCGCCGGCCGCGACAAAGTCGCCGGCCGGCATCTTCTGGTCGCCTTCCGCGCGAACGCGCTTGACGTGAATCCCACCGCTCCCGGCGGCGACGGTGAATCCCGCTGCGGTGGCCTCGGTGACCTCGCCCGGCGCGCCGTCCGCCGCGGCCAGCCTGACGCAATCGTAAATCTGCAGCATTTTTCCGTTCCACGTGGTCCAAGCGCCGGGCTGGGGGTTGGCGCCGCGGATGAGGTTGTGGACCTCCGCGGCCGGGCGCGACCAGTCGATCGCGACGTCCTCCTTGCGGCACCAGCCCTCGTAGGTGGCCTGGGTTTCGTCCTGGGCGATCTTCGGCGCCGCGCCCGACTTGACGAGATCGACGGCCTCGATCATCGCCGCGACGCCCATGGGGAATAAGGAATCGAAATAGATGCTGCCGAGCGTATCGTCGGGGCCGATCGCGATCTCCTTCTGCAACAGGACGGGTCCGGTATCGAGGCCCTTGTCGGGCCAGAAAATCGACAGACCCGTCCCCGTCTCGCCCTGGATGATCGGCCAGTTGATCGAGCTCGGACCCCGGTGCCTGGGCAGCAGCGAGGGATGGTATTGGATGGTGCCGTGGGTGGGGGCGTAGAGCACCGATTCGGGCACCAGAAGCACGACGTAGGCCATGACGCAGAGGTCGGGTTCGAGCGCCCGCAGCGTGTCGAGCACGGCCGGGTCCTTGAACGATGCCGGCTGGTGCACGGGCAGCCCGCGCTCGACCGCCGCCTGCTTCAACGGGTCCGCCGGCCGGCCGGGCTTGTCGGGGGCGCAGTACACGGCGACGACGTTGTCGCCGCGCTCGATCAGCGACTCGAGGACGGCCTTGCCGAAGGCCTGTTGCCCGTTGATGACGATGCGCATGCTCCTCCCTCCCCTGAACGCTGGCGAAATCGCCGCCCGATGTCATTCCAGCGGTCATTATGACCCGCTCATAATGACCGCCGGCAAGCGCGACCGCGCGCCGCCGCCAATGCGGCGTAAGGCTGCGTGCCGTTTGAACGCCCATCGGTCATTCTTGATGACCGATCGTATTACGCCCGCCGCGCTCAGATCGCGCCGTCGGCGCGCGCCGCCTCGATCTCCGCGTCGTCGTAGCCCACGAGGTCCTTGAGAATCTCCTCGGTGTGCTCGCCCAAGAGCGGCGAGGTCGTCACCTCGACCGGCGAATCGGAGAGCTTGATCGGGTTGCCGACGGTCTTGAACACCCCGCGCTCGGGGTGCTCGACCTCGACCACGGTGCCCCGCGCGGCGAGCGATTCGTCTTCGAGCAGGTCCTTCATGTCGAGGATCGGGCCACAGGGAATGTTGTGCCCGGTGAGGATATCCATGACCTCGAACTTGTCCTTGGTCCTGGTCCATTCCTCGATCATGGCGAAACAGTCGTCGAGATGCGGCAGGCGCGCCTCCGGCGTGGCGTAGTCGGGATGGCCGATCATCTCCTCGCGGCCGATCAGCTTCATGAACGGCTCCCAGCCCTGGGGCTGGAGGACGATGTAGATGTAGTCGTTCGGGCCGTCGCCCCTGGTCTTCACGCACCAGCCCGGCTGGCCGCCGCCCGAGGCGTGCCCGGCGCGGGGCGTCGCCCTGCCGAAGGTGCCGCCGGGGTATTGCGGGTACTCCTTGAGGGGGCCGTGCGCCAGCCGCTGCTGGTCGCGCAGCTTGACCCGGCAGAGGTTGAGCACGGCGTCCTGCATGGCGACCTCGACGCGCTGGCCGCGGCCGGTCTTCTGGCGCTGGATGAGCGCCGCCAGGATGCCGGCGACGCAGTGGATGCCGGAGCCCGAATCGCCGATCTGGGCGCCGGTCACCACCGGCGGCCCATCGTCGAAGCCGGTCGTGCTGGCGGAGCCGCCGGTGCACTGGGCGACGTTCTCGTAAACCTTGAGGTCCTCGTAGGGGCCGGGGCCGAAGCCCTTGATCGAGGCGTAGACGATGCGCGGGTTGATCTCATGGATGGTTTCCCAGCCGAAGCCCTGGCGGGCGAGCGCGCCGGGGGCGAAGTTCTCGACGATGACGTCGCAGCTCTCGAGCAGCCTGGTGAAGATCACCTTGCCCTTGTCGGTCTTGGTGTTGAGGGTGAGGCTCCGCTTGTTGCAGTTGAGCATGGTGAAATAGAGGCTGTCGACGCCGGGCAGATCGCGCAGCTGCTGGCGGGTGACGTCGCCCCGGCCCGGCAGCTCGACCTTGATCACGTCGGCGCCGAGCCAGGCGAGGATCTGCGTCGCCGAAGGACCCGACTGGACGTGCGTCATGTCGAGGATCCGGATGCCGTCAAGAGCTCTTTCCATGGTCTCCCCTACATACCTCAGCCGACCGAGCGCCTGGCCGCCGTGTCATCGAGAACCGCCAGCATCTCCTTGATGGTGACGAACTTGCGGCGCGGCGCCGGCGGCGTCGCGTTGCCGACCTCCGCCGCATCGATCTTCTGCCATTCGGCGTAGCTCACGTGGCGAACGGCCCGTTCCCCCAGCAACGTGTCGAAGGCCTCGCGGCCCGGCTTGATCCCCTGGGGGAAATCGGCGCGGATGCGTTCGGCGACCGTGACGCCGTCGGCCCGGTTGCTCGAGATGACCCCGGTGGGACCGCGCATGATCCAGCCGGCGGCGTACAACCCCTCGTCGATCCGCCCGTCCGCGTTGGACACGATATGGCGATCGGCATCGAAGGGCGCGCCTTCGATCGGGCCGGCGCGGTAGCCGATCGCGGCGATCACCACGCCACACTCGATGGTAAAGAATTCGCCGCTGCCCACGGCGCGGCCGCCGTCGATCCGGGTGCGCTCGAGGCGCAGCCCCTCGACCCGATCGCCGCCCAGGATCTCGACCGGCGCTGCGTAGAACTGGAAATGCACGCGCTTAGCCTTGTCCTCGGACCCGCGGCCGGCGAATTCGCGCAACGTCGCCAGATTTTTCTCCTTCAGGCGCAAATCCCGGTCCGGCAAGTCGCCGACCCCGTCGGGCAGCTGCGCGGGATCGACCACGGGAACGCAGTCCTCCAGCCGTCCCATCTCGCGCAGCTCGACGTTGGTGAACTTGGCCTCGACGGGTCCGCGCCGGCCGAGCACGTGGACATCGGTGAGGGGCGAGGCACGGATGACCCGATCGGCGTATTCGGGCAAATCGGACGCCGCCATCTCCGCCTTGGTTTTCACCAGGACGCGGGCGACGTCGATCGCCACGTTGCCGACCCCGACGACCGCCACCGCGGACGTGTTCAAGTCGGGATCGAGATCGCGGAAGTCGGGATGGCCGTTGTACCAGCCGACGAACGCGGCCGAGCCGTAAACCCCCGACTTGTCCTCGCCCGGTATGTGCAAGGCGCGATCGAGTGGCGCGCCGACGCACAGCACGACGGCATCGTAAATCCGGCGCAACTCGGCGAGGCCGACATCCCGGCCGACCTTCACGTTGCCGTAAAAGCGCACCTCGTCGCGCAACGCGGTGTGCCCGAATTTCGCCGATATTTTCTTGGTCGTCTGATGGTCCGGCGCGACCCCGTCACGTATCAGCCCGAACGGGGTCGGCAAGCGCTCGATGATGTCGATCCTCACATCGGCATCCGATTTGAGGAGCGCATCGGCGGTGTAGAAACCGGCAGGGCCGGACCCGACAATCGCAACGCTGACCGGCATCTACGCGTCCGCACAAGTTGTTGTTACTGGCATTCAACAGGAAGTCAATAATACCAAAGGAACCCGACGGGTTCCTTTGATATAACATGTCCGAGCGCACTTCACACGGTCGACGGCCCATCGACCGCATAAATGCGACGTCGACGGAAGGCGCCTACGTGGCGCCGACCACCCGACGGATCGAAACGGCTACGCCTCGGCGAATGGAATCACCCCCGGGATGAGCCACTTCTCCCACATATCATCGATCTTCGCCTGGAAGTAATCGAAATCCTCGTCGATAAAGTGGGCGAAGCGACCCTGCCTCGTCAGGTACTCGCGAACCGGCTTACGCTTGAACTGTCCGCTCACGATCCGCCTGGACTTGCCGCACATCTTGAGCTTGCCCTCTTCGACCTCGTAGAGGGGCCAGATGCCGGTCTCCACCGCAAGCTCGCCGAGCTCGTGGGAGTACATCGGATCGTAGTCCCAGCCCTTGGGGCAAGGATCGAGCGAGTGGATGAACGTCGGACCGCCGATGGTCAACGCCTTGCGCACCATGTTCATGGTGTCGACAGGGTACGCGGTGTTGACGGTGGCGACGTACTTGCAATCGGGATGGCCCGCAGCCAGCATCGCCGCGGTGTTCTTTTTCCAGCGCCGGTTCATGATGCGCCGCGCGCTGCCCGGAGGGCTGAAGGTGGAGTTGGCACCCCAGGGAGACGAGCCCGACACCTGGATATCGGTGTTGGCGTACGACTCGTTGTCGTACATCAAGATCAGCAGGTTGTACTGGGTGTGCTGGAGCGCCGCCGAGATCGCCGAGAGCCCCATGTCGGCGCCTCCGCCATCGCCGCAAACGGCGATGACGTTGATCGGCTCCTTCGCCATCTTGCCCTTGCGCATCATCGCCCTCAGACCGGCGGCGGTGCCGACGGCGGAGGAGCCCGCGGATCCGAGCTGGGTGTGCATCCAGGGCACCGCCCACGGGGTCGAGTAGTAGGTGGTGTTGGCCACGTACATGCAGCCCGTGCTGCCGAGGATGATCGAGCGCGGGCCGCCCGCCTTGGCCATGAGCTTCATGAGTTGGGCCGACTCACACCCCTGACAGGTGCGGTGACCCGAGGTGTAGTATTCCTCCGCCGGGACTTTCTTGGGACCCTTCCAAGGGTCGAGGACCTGAGTCGAAAGGTAGTCCTCGAAGGATTCCTGATTCCTGTCTGTGTTTTCATCTAGCATGATTGTTACTCCCTTACTCCGATCCAATGGGTGTCCTGATCATCGAGGCTGTCGTTTGCGGCGTCATACGTCATGCCGGCGATCTCGACGACGTTGTCAATGCTCACCTCCCGGCCGCCGAGGCCGGCGATGAACGAAACGACCTTGGGCGGGTTCTCCACCGGGTAGAGCGCCGAGCGCAGCTCGTTGGCCAGCACGCCGCTGTGGAACGGGGAGCCGAAACCGTAATCGCGATCGATCACGCCCACGGCCTGCACCCCGGACAGCGCGTCCTGCAGCTCGATGGTGGGGAACGGGCGGAACCACCTGACCCGCAAGAAGCCGACCTTTTTACCCTGCCCTCTCATCTTGCGGACGGCGACTTTCACCGGCAACGCCAAGGTCCCCATGCCGACCAGCACGATCTCGGCGTCGTCCATCATGTAGCGCTCGATGAAGGGCTCGCCGCCGCGGCCGAACTTGGCTTCGAAATCGTCGTATGCCTCGATGATGACCTCACGGGCACGGCGCATCGCCTTGTCGTTCTGCTGCCGCATCTCCATCAGCCAGTCCTCGTTCACCTGCGGCGCGATGGTGATCGGGTTGTCCGGATGCAGCTGCTTTTCCCCCCGGTCATAGGGCGGCAGGAAGCTGTCCACCATCTCCTTGCTGGGAACCTTGACGATCGCCTGGCTGTGGGTGAGGAAGGCCCCGTCGCAGCTGATCGCGCAGGGAAGGAAGATGCGTGGATCCTCGGCCACACGGTACGCAATCAGCGCCGTGTCCAGCGCCTCCTGCGCGGTCGCCACCCAGGCGAGCATCCAGCCGAGGTCTCGCACCGCGAGCGCATCGTTGTGTTCGACCCCGAAGGCGCCAGGATCGTCGAGCGCCCTGTTGCCGACCATGGCGACCATCGGTATACGCAGCCCGGCGGTGACCGCCAGCGCCTCGAAGGCGTAGAACCAGCCGACGCCGCTGGACCCGCAGAACACGCGGGCGCCCACCGCCGACGCGTGCTTGACGATCTCGAACTGCGAATGCTCGCTCTCGGCAACGATGAATTCGCAGTCGAAATCTCCGTTGGAGATCATCTGCGATACGTATTGCATGACGGTGTCGTACGGCCGGATCGGGTACGCCGTGATCACGTCGACGTCGGCGAGCCGGCAGGCGTGCGCGATCGCCTCGCTGCCGCTGATCAGCTCCTCTCTCTCGTCGCCCGATCCGCCGGGGAGCTCGATCGTCTTGGCCGCAGTGGCTGTGTCAGGCGGTGCCATCGGCTATCTCCTCGGCGTATTGGCCTACGTGGTGATACCCGTGCGAGCGGGCGGGCCGTTCGGTAATATTTTTGGTCAGCCAGGCCAGGTAGCCTTCCTTGTCCTTGGTCCACATCTCCCACTGGCTGTCGTTGTCCTCGAAGGCTTCCTCGTTGACCATGGTGACGCAGTCTTTCACCGGGCAGACCGCCTCGCACACGCCACAGCCGCAGCAGGCTTCCATATTGGCGTCGTAGAAGCCGTCGGGGGTGATGTCGAAGCAGGTGTCGGGGCAATTCAGCCAACACAGCGTGCACTTGGTGCAGGTGTCGAAGTTGATGACCGGCCGCATGGTGCGGGTCGAGAACTTCTTGAACACCTCGTTGCGTGTCGGGACGTAGCCGCCGTCGCGGCCGGGAACGTCCTGTGGCTTCGCGTCCATGCCGCGAATCACCAGGCCCTCCTCCATCTTCGTCCAGCCGGGCAGATCGAACGAGAACGGCACCTCGTCGTTGCCCTGATCGACGCCAACGGGGGTCGACTCGGTCGCTTCATAAGCGCGCTTCGCGGCAGCGACCTTGAGGTCATCGTTCCACTGGTCGCGGATCGCCTCGAGCATGGCGTCCAGGCTGACGATGTGCGGGGCGACCTTGGCGAGGGCGCCGAGGAGGCGCACATCGGTGTGGTCGTCCTTGTACGCCCACAGACCCGAGAAACTGGCCTGGGCCTTGACGATGGCGAGATTGTACGGAGTCCCCTTGCGGTGGATGGTCTTGATCAGCTTGTTGGGCGACTGGATCGAGGTGACCAAAAGCGTGCCGCCGTCTCCGAGCAGCTTGTTGATCGGCTGCAGACCGTACCAGGCCCAGGACTCGATGCCCTTGCAAAGGGCGTCGTCGGCGGCAATGGTCACGTCGTTGTTGACCGGTTCGTACTTCGCAAGGTGCTCCTCCAACTCCTCTTCGGTATCGGAAACCACGGCGAACTGCTTCGCCGGAATGCCGTTGCGTTCGGGCGAGTCACCGTAGCGTCCGAAGGCGGTGCCGATCTTTCCTTCTTTCCTGGCCGCGAATACGATCCCGCGGCAGATGTTCTTGGCCAGCGTCTTTTGAAAGATGCCGCGGTACACGACCTCCACGGAACCGGTGCTCATTTAAATTCCTCCTTCTGGAGTAAGTACGGTCAGGCGCCTGCCGTACAAAGTATGGCGCGAACCCATCAAAGCCAACTTGCGGCCACGATCGGCCGGGTCTGATCCAGCGCGCGGCGCCATTCGCTGTTCTCTCCTACTTGTACATCGTCTGGTTCCGGGTGCCCGGCGCCCAGACGTCGCGGTCGACCCAGATGTTGACCAGCGCCGGCGTGCCCGAGGCGACGGCCTCGCGGGCGCGCTCGAGCGCCGGGCGGATCTGGTGGGGTTCGCGCACCTCCTCGCCGTGGCCGCCGAGGATCTCGGCGAACTTGTCGAACGGCACGTCGCCGAGCAGGTTGCCGACATTGCCGCGCTGCTCGCCGTACTTGTCGATCTGGCCGCAGCGAATCTGGTTCATCGACGAGTTGTTGCCGACGACCCCAAGGAACGGCAGGTTGAACCGGACGCAGGTCTCGAAGTCCCAGCCGGTCATCGCCAGGGCGCCGTCGCCGAAGTAGCACAGCACCTCCTTCTCCGGGTGGACGTACTTGGCCGCCATGGCGAAGGGAACGCCGATGCCGAGGGTGCCGAGGGGTCCCGGATCCATCCAGTGGCCGGGCGAGCGCGGCTGGACCGCCTGCGCGGTGATGGTGACCACGTCGCCGCCGTCGCCGATGTAGATCGTGTCCTCGGTGAGGAACTCGTTGAGTTCGTACGCCACCCGATAGGGATTGATCGGCACGGCGTCCGACTTCAGCTCGGGAAGCAGCTTCTCGTAGCGGACGGCCTCCTCGGCCCTGAGCTCCGCCATCCACGACTTGCGCGAACGCGCGCCGTTATCGACGCGGCCGGTCGCGGCCGCGGTCACCGCCTCGAGCACGCGCCCGACGTCGCCGACCAGGCCCAGCGAGATGTCGCGATTCTTGCCCACCGTGCGGTAATCCATGTCGATCTGCACCACGGTCGCGTCCGCCCGCAACCGCTTGCCGTAGCCCATGCGGAAGTCGAACGGCGTGCCGACGATGACGATCACGTCGGCGTTGTCGAACGCGACCCGGCGGGTGCGGTGGAAGTGATGCGGATCGCCGGGCGGAAACGTGCCGCGCCCGGCGCCGTTGAGGTAAGCCGGAATGTTCAGCGCGCGGGCGAACGCGCGGGCCGCCTCGGTCGCGCGGCAGGTCCAGACCTGGGTGCCGAACAGGACGCACGGCCGCTCGGACTTGACCAGGATGTCCGCGAGCCGCTCGATATCGTCGGGGTCGCCGACCGACCTGGTCGAGGCCCGGTAGCTGCCGGCTTCGGGGATCCGGGCCTGCTCCGGGTCGATCTTGGCGTCGAGAACGTCGCGCGGGATTTCGAGGAACGACGGCCCCGGCGCGCCGTTGCGGCATTCGCGGAAGGCCATGCTGACCATGTCGGCGATGCGCGCGGTCGAGGGCACGGTCGCCGCGAACTTGGTGATCGGCAGCATCATGTCGACATGGGGCAGGTCCTGGAGCGAACCCATCTTGTGCTGGGACAACGCGCCCTGGCCGCCGATCAAGACGAACGGGCTCTCGGCGCGGAACGCGTTGGCGACGCCGGTGATCGCGTCGGTCGTGCCCGGGCCGGCGGTCACCACCGCGCAGCCCGGCTTGCCGGTCATCCGCGCGTAGCCGTCGGCGGCGTGCGCGGCGACCTGCTCGTGCCGCACGTCGATGATGTCGATGCCCTCGTCGAGACAGCCGTCGTAGATGTCGATGATGTGGCCGCCGCAGAGTGTGAAGATCACCTCGACGCCTTCGTTCTTCAGCGCCTTGGCGACGAGACGTCCGCCCGATATCTTCTCGTCGGGCCGCTCGGCCGTGTCGAGTCTCTTCGCCGCTTCAGCCATGGCGCTCCTCCCATCCCGTGCTCCGGGTCCTGGGATGATCGTTGTCAGTCAAGGTAGTGGACGTTCCTCTCGACGTGGGCCGCGAGGTTCAGGGTGTGCTGGCGGGCAAGCCGCTCGGCCAGCTCGGTGTCCCGGCGCTCGAGCGCCTCGATGATATGCATGTGGTCGATGATCGATCGCCGCGCCCTGTCGTCCTCCGCGATCGTCCGCATGCGGATCGACCGCATGTGAATGAACAGGTTCTCGGTCATCCGGTTCAAGAGCTCGCAGTGGCTCATTTTCAGAAGCGCCTGGTGGAACCGGATGTTGGTCTCCGAATACTCGTCGATCTTGGCCTGCACCTGGTTGTTCTCGAAGGTCGCGAACAGGCTGCGCAGGGTGGCGATCTCCGAGTCCGTGGCGTGCAAGGTGATCAGCCGCGCGGCCATGCTCTCGAGCGCCGCCCACACCGTGATCATCTCGAGGATTTCCCGCTTCGTCTTGCGAACGACGTAGACGCCCTTCCTGGGGGCGATGCGGACGAAACCCTCCTGCTCGAGCCGGGCGATGGCTTCGCGAACCGGCGTCCGGCTGACTCCCAGGTCCTCCGCGAGCTGGCGCTCGTCGAGCCGGGGTTCCTCGGGCGCGACATAGATGTTCATTTCCGAGATCGCCCGCTTCAGCGCCTCGTAGGTCTTGTCCTTCAAGCTGAAGTCGAGCTCGATGGGCTGAACCGCCGCCCTCACCGACGCCATATCGTCTCCTCTCTGGTATACATTATACCACAGCCCAATTCGCTTGCAACACCGCAATCCTGTTGATCGGCGGTCCCAGCGCTTGCGCGGTCCGCCACACCACTATGTCGCCCGCTTCCACCTAGCTTTCACGAGCTTCACCAGCGGGAGGGCGAACAGGATGATGGCGATAGCCATGATCGAGCCGGAAATCGGGCGTTCGAAGAAGATCATCACGTCGCCGTGGGACCCGATCAGGGACTGGCGCAGCGCCGGCTCGGCGAGCGGCCCGAGAACGATCGCGAGGACCGCCGGCGCCATGGGATAGTCGAGCTTGCGCATCATGTATCCGACGACGCCGAAGATCAGCATCAGCCACACGTCGTGCATGTCCTGGGTCGGCACGTAACCGCCGATCACACAAAGCACGAAGATGATCGGGGCGAGGATGGTGAACGGCATCTTCAACACCCAGATGAAGGCCGGGATGAAGCCGATGTTGATCAACAGCGCGAACACGTTGGCGACGTACAGGCTGGCGATGAGCCCCCACACGAAATCCGGATGGTCGACGAACACCAGGGGGCCCGGCTCGAGGCCCCAGATGACCATGCCGCCGAGGAGAATCGCGGTGGTCGGCGAGCCCGGAATGCCGAGCGTGAGCATCGGCAGCATGGAGCCGGTGCTGGCGGCATTGTTGGCCGCCTCGGGCGCCACCACGCCGTCCACGTTGCCCTTGCCGAAAGTCTCCGGATTCTTTGCCATGGTTTTGGCGACGCCGTACGCCATGAGCGAGCCCGGCGTGGCGCCGGCGGCCGGCAGGATGCCGACGAAGTACCCAAGCAACGAGCTCAAGACCATGGTCTTGGCGGAGGACCTGAGTTCTTTCAGGCAATTGATAATGCGCCGGAACGAGACCGTCGCCTTGGACATCAACACATCGCCCCGGCTGACCTCGATGGTCCACAGCATCTCGCCGATGCCGTAGATGCCGATGGCGAGCACCAGGAAGTTGATGCCGTGGTAAAATCCGGTGAGACCGCCGAAGATCAACCTCGGTTCGCCGCTGATGATATCCAACCCGACGGCGCTGAACACCAGCCCGATGAAGATCGAGAAAAGGGTTTTCGCTATGTCGTCGCCGCCGAGGCCGATGAAGGTGGAGAAGGCCAGCACCATCAGCGCGAATGTCTCGGGCGGGCCAAAAGCCAACGCCACCTCGGCCATGGGCAGCGCGAACAGGGTAAACAGCACGACCGATATGGTGCCGCCCACGAAGGACGCCGTCGCCGCCGCCACCAGCGCCTTGTCGGCCATCCCCTTGAGCGCCAGCGGACGGCCGTCGAAGGTGGTCGCCACCGCGGTCGACGCGCCGGGAATGCCCAGCATGATCGAACTGATGGCGCCGCCATACATCGCGCCGTAATAGATCGCCGCCAGAAAGATGACCGCCGATGTCGGCGGCACCAGGAAGGTCATCGGCAACAGAATCGCGACGCCGTTAACCGATCCCAATCCAGGCATGGCGCCGATGAACAGTCCGACGACCACGCCGGCGATGACCAACGAGAGATTGAGGGGTTCGAAAGCAATAAAGAACCCGTTGACAAGGAGGCTAAACACTTCCATCCGTGGTTAACCTTCCAATTTCGGTCGGGGGTGAAGGCCCAACACTCGCGTCCGTTCTCCGACCCGATTAACGGGCTGCGCCCGGTCGCCCAAGGACCGCCTAAAGAAAAATATCGTAAAGCGGGTAGAACAACGGCTCGGTGAAACCCTTGGGGAGGGTCTTCTTCAATGCGATCTCGAAAAAGAAAAACGTCGCCACGGGCGTACAGATAGCCAGCGCGCCCGCCGTTGTCCAACTGTGCCGGCCCAGGAACCGAACGTAAAAAATGAGGAAAAGGGGCACCGCGCCGTAGACGCCGATAACGTGGATCAGCGCGATCATCGCCGTCAGCGAACCGGCGACCAGCAGGAACCACTTGAACGTCTCGGGCGTCATAAAGGGCTCGGTCGATCGTGACGGCGGGCTAGCCCTTGCGATCCAACGCAGGATGATCGCAACGCAGCATGCCAACATCCCCAACGACAGCCAGAACGGAAACGCCCCACCGCCTGGTCCTTTACCGGGGATCCAGCCGATGGGGAGTTCCGCGCTCTTCCACATCAGGTAAAGGGAGAACACCGCCATGACCAAGGCCATGACGAGTTCCGCTATTCGCATGACGTTTTTGCCCTAACCTGATTCCTTTGTGTTTTCCGGCTTACTGGATTTCGCCGGCATCTTGCAGTAACTTGCGATGCGCTTCGAGCTCGGCGACGAAGTACTCGGTCAGCGCCGTACCGGTCAACCAACCGGGGACCATGCCCTTCTTCTTCATGTAGTCTTGCCATTCGTCGGACTTGTAGACCTTCTCGAACACGCCGACGTAGAACGCCTGAACGTCCTTGTCGATGCCCTCCGGCGCGATGAAGCTGCGCTGCATGTAGTAGACCATGTCGGTACCGTACCCCAGTTCCTCGAAGGTGGGGATCTCGCCGAATCGTCCTGACAGCTTCCCTTTCGGCGTGAAGCTGGCAAGCGGACGCGACTTGCCGGCTTCCCAGAAACCGGCCTGCTCGGAGGGGTTGTTCACGGTCGAATCGATGTGCTTGCCGATCAACTCCTTGGCGACCGTGCCACCGCCCTTGTACGGAATGTACGTAACCTTGATGCCGAACTTCTTCTCAAGCATGGCGGTGACCAGGGAGTCTTCAATGCCCGTGCCGGTGCCGCCCATCTTCCAGTTCGCGGCGCCTGCCTTTTTCACCGCTTTCACGTAGTCATCGACGGTCTTGATGTCGCTGTCCGCATGCACCCAAAGCTGGAAGGTGTCTTCGGCCATCCGGGTGATGGGCGTGAATTTGGAAATATCGATGCCCAAATCGGGTTGGCGAAGCGGCGTCAAGTAGTAGCTGTTGAGCGTCGCCATGATCACATGGGGATCGCCCTTGTGCTGCTTCAGATAGACCAAGGCCTCGGCCCCCGAGCCGCCGCCCTTGTTGACGGGGACGAAGGGTTTGGACGCGAAGCCATGCTTTTCGATGATACCCTGAATGAAGCGGGACAGCCTGTCCGCGCCCCCGCCCTTGCCCGCCATGATGACGAACTCGACGGGCTTCTTGGGCTCCCAACCTTGCGCCGCGGCGTCCCGCGGCCCGGTGGTCACGCCCAGGGCCAGTATCAGCGCGGCCCCAAGCCCGAGCATCAATGATGTTGCTAAGCGTTTCATCGTATCCTCCATATGAGATTTTGCCATATTCGGGGGCGCCCGTCCACGGCCCGAACCAACGTACCAGGATGTCCGTCTCTCTCGCGAACGCCCTCCCTGATCTGGTCGATACATTATGCAGTTGCGAGCATCTCGCGCAAGACCCTTGGTGCGTATGGTTAATGCGCGCCGCCTCGGCGCGCCAGGCCGGGCCCCCGGTTTGCAATGGCGGGCGCGGCGGCCCGCCACGGCGCCGCGCCGGCGAACCCTCCGCAACCTCTCGAAAATATTGGTGCCCGCTGAGGGACTCGAACCCCCAACCCCTGACGGGGAACGGATTTTAAGTCCGTCGTGTCTACCAGTTCCACCAAGCGGGCGAACGACATTGCGTGACGGCGCTAGGCTAGCGCGGGCCCGTGCCTCGCCGCAAGCGGCGATCAGGCACCCTCCTCCTCTTCGAGCGCCGGGTTGCCGCCGAGCTCGGCGAGCGCTTCGATCAACGCGGCCGCGGCGGCGTCGAGCCGCGCCTCGTCGACCCCGCGCAGCACCACCTTCACCCCGAAGGCGCGGCTGCGGTAATACGGATAGCTGCCGATCTCGACGTCGGCGTAGCGCTTCTGGACCGCGGCCAGCGTCGCCGCGATCGTGCCCTCGGGCAAGTCCACCGCCACGGTGCGGGCGCGCAAGCGGTCACCGCCCTTGATCTCGCGCACCGCGCCCTCGAACATCGCCTGCATGATCTCGGGCACGCCCGCCATCACGTAGACGTTCTCGATGCGAAAGCCCGGCGCGCCGCTCACCGGGTTGTCGACGATCGCGGCGCCGGCCGGCGCGTCGGCCATCTTGAGCCGCGCCTCGTTGAGCTCGAGGTCGCCGCCTTCATAATATGCGGTGAGCCGCCGCACCGCTTCCGCGTCGCGCACGACCTCGACGCCGAACGCCCTGGCGACGGCCGCCACGGTGATGTCGTCGTGGGTCGGGCCGATGCCGCCGGTGGTGAAGACGTAATCATGGGCCGCGCGGCAGGCGTTGACGGCGTCGGCGATCGCGTCGGCGTCATCGGCCACGACCCGCACCTCGGCCAGACGCACGCCGATTTCGGTGCACCGCCGCGCGACGTACGGCAGGTTGTCGTCGCGCGTGCGCCCCGAGAGAATCTCGTTGCCGATGATGATCAGCGCGGCGGTGACGATGCCCGACATGAATTCTCGCGGCGAGACCAGAGGACCGGCGCGGCAGCCGCGTTACCGCGTGGGCGCCACGCGGAACAGGTTGTAGACCGCCTGCCGCTTCTCGTCGAGAGCGCGGTTAGCGATCCTGTTCACCGTGGTCGGTGGCAGCGGCGCCCATTCCCCGCTCTCGCGCGCCAGCGCCTCGTCGAGCATCCAGCGATGGATGAAGGTCTGACCGGCGAGCCGCTCCACCGCCGCAAGCTGGGGCGCCGTGAGCAGACTGTCGCCGAGGTCCGGAAGCCGCCGCGGATCGATCGTCATGCGGTCGACCTCGGCGTACGCGACGAAAGTCTTGAGAGTTTGGTTGTCGATCGCGATGCGCTCGCCGAGCGCGTCGCCGAGGCGTGTCGCGCTGGGGTAGCGGATGCCGCGCAGCGCGCGCACCGGGGCAACGTCGATTCCCGCGGCCGCGGCGCGCGCGAGCACGGTTTCGCTGAGCGCGTATTCCGCCGGGCGGTAGACCTGCTGGTTGAACACGTTCTGCAGGATGAACAGCGCGACGAAGCAGAACAGCCCGGCGATCACCGGCGTCGCCAGCCAGCCGACGCCGACGACGCCGAGCAGGCGGTAGTCCATCCCCCTGCCCCCTTTGAGCAGGCCGATTCCGATGATCGCGCCGATCACCGCCTGCGAGCTCGATACCGGCACCAGCGGGATCGTCGGCAGCCCGGCGCGCGCCAGCAGATGCTCGAGGCCTTGCGAGGCGAACAGGAACAGCACCAACGAGTGCGACACCACGACGACGAAGGCGGCGATCGGCGACAGCCGCAGGATGTCGCGCCCGACCGTCATCATCACGCGCTTCGAGTAGGTGAAGACGCCGACGGCGATCGCGACGCCGCCGAGCAGGAAAAGCTGCTGGGCCGACGAGAACACGAACTGCTCGCCGATTCCGAACGCGGTGAACGGCGACACCGGCACGAACACCCCCATCACGTTGGCGATGTTGTTGGCGCCCAGGCTATAGGCGCCGAACGCGCCTGCTAAGATGAGTCCGGCGCGGGTGTACGCGTCGAGCCTGATGAGGTGCAGCTTGGCCGCGCGCAGACCCGCGGCGACGCCCTTGTACAGGACCGCCGCGATTGCCGCCGCCAGCAGCGGGCAGATCACCCAGGTGGCGGTCAGGGTGACCAGCGTCGCGGTATCGGTGAGCGAACCCGAGAACAGGTTCCAGCCGACGATCGAGCCGACGATCGCTTGCGTCGTCGACACCGGCAGCCCCGCCTTGGTCATCAGATAGACCGTGGCCGCCGCCGCCAGCGCCACCATGAACGCGCCCGGTATCGCGTTGATCGCCCCCAGCTTGCCCAGCGTATGCGCCACACCGCCGCCGCTGATTACCGCGCCGAGAATCACGAACGCGCTGCAGATGATCGCCGCCGTGGTGAAGCGGACCATGCGCGTGCCCACGGCGGTGCCGAACACGTTCGCCGCGTCGTTGGCGCCAAGCGACCATCCGAGGAACAATCCGCTCGACAGAAAGATCAGGACCGCGACGTCCATGTGCCCGAACCCCTCGCCCGCCGGGTCGCTCAGATCGAGCGCTTGATCGTGTAGATCGCGAGTCGGTCGGCGACGTCCTCGGCGGTGTCGGCGATGTTGTCGATGTGCTCGACGAAGTTGCGCAACTGCGCCTTGCGCGCGAGGTCGAGATCACCCGAGAAGATCGCCATCTTCAGCTTGGTCGAGACCTTGTCGGCCTCTTTCTCGTAGAACATCACCTTGTGCATGTGATCGGAGACCGTCTCGAGGCCGCGGAAGAAGGCGCGCGACGCGGCGACCAGGGCCTCGACCGCCTCCACCACGGCTTCGAGCAGCTTGGCGAAGTCGGCGCGGAACTCGTTCGGAATCTCGGGCTTCTCGATGGCGAACTGCCACATCGGCCCTTCGCACTTGTTGAGGATCTGGTCCATGTTTTCCAGCAGCCCGAGCACGTCGCCGCGCGATTCGGGGATCAGCGTCTGGGTGTAGAGCCGCCGCTCGATCATGCGCCGAAGCGAGTCCCCCTGGCTTTCGAGCTCGTTGACCTGCTTGAGCTTGTCCTCGAACGCGGCGGTGTCGCCCTCGAGGTACGACGTGATGCCGAGCTTGAAAGCGAGCCCGCCCTGATCGACCGTGTCGCAGAACTGATCGATCTGCGATTCGAGTTCCCTGGTCTTGCGAAAGATCGCGAAAGGTTTCACCTTGCCTCCTATCACCCTGTCAGGCGTCGCGCCCAACGCTATGCGGCGCGCGCGGGGCCTGTCCAGTCCGTCGTCGGTCGCCCGGCCTCAACCCCGCGCGCCACCGCTTCGTCGGCAAGGCATTCATCGAGGATGTCGATCGCGGCGTCCATCTCGGCCTCGGTTATGGTCAGCGGCGGCGTCAGCGTCAGCACGCTGCCCATGGTGAGCTTGAGGCTCAGCCCCTTGTCGAGCGCCCGGTAAAGAATCGACTCGCCGGCGTCGAGCGCCGGGGTCTTGGCGTCGCGGTCTTCGACCAGATCGACGCCCATGAGCAGGCCGAGGCCGCGTACGTCGCCAACCAGAGGATGGCGGCGTTTCATCTCGCGCAGCCGCCCGAGCGCGCGGGCGACGACAACGACTGGTGCAGGAAGTAGCGCGCGTCCTCGTCGAGCAGCGCACGGGTGGCGGCGGAGAGGTTCGCTTCGGCCCAGGCGCGCCGGCGAGGCGACAGGTTGCTGTCGCCTTCGAGACGGTCGGGCGTCAGGCCGGCTCCACGATTCAATGCACGGTTCATTGCACGACGACCCTCACCTCATCCTCGGCCCCCGGAACGGGCGCGCGGGATACCGCTTAGTACCTTCGACAACGACGCGATGCGGGAAAGAGGCGCGCTCTCGCGCGCTCAAGGGCGAGAATCGCCGAGATTCGGGGCACAATCAAATTAGAAATTTCAGAGCGATTCATAACACTGTCTTATGACCTGCGTCGCCGCCCCGCCCGCGGCGTCTCGCCACCCTACAAGGTCTCGCCCTGCTCGCGGATCAACGCCAGTCCCTGGCGCGCGGGCAGGTAGGCGGGATCGATCTCGAGCGCCCGCCCGAACGCGCGCCGGGCCGCGTCGATGCGCCCCTCCATCAGGAAGACGCGGCCGAGGTTGAAGTGGGGGAACTGGTAGCAGCAGTAACGCCCGGCGGCGAGCGCCTTCTCGAGCCAGGGGATCGCTTCTTGCGCCCGGTCGAGCTCGATGAGGTAGACGCCGATGTCGTTGTAGGGGTTGCCGTAGTCGGGATCGAGCGTGATCGCGGTCTCGCACTCGGCGATCGCGTCCTCGAGCCGGCCGAGCTCGCTCAGCGACCAGCCGAGGTAGGTGTGGCCTTCGGCGGTGGGGTAAAGCTCGATCGACTGCTCGAACTGCGCGACCGCGCTCCGGTACTCGCCGAGCATGTGAAGCCGGGTGCCGAACTGCCAGTGCAGGAACGCCTGGCTGTACGCGGCCGCCTCCTCGTGCTCCTGCGCCGCGAGCGGCGGCGCCATCCCCGCCCACAGGAGGACGGCGGCGGCAATCGTCAATCGCTTGCAGAGTCGCCGGCGCATCGCGAAGTTGGCCGTTCCCTGCCCGACAATATAGGGCGCGCGGGGGGCAAAAGCGACCGCCGGCCCCACCGGTGATGTACGGAAGTTTATGTCAGGCGGGTGAGAAGGGGTACTCCGTGGTTTGCTGAAATCCATGAAAGGAGCGCCGTCAATGCCACAAGCTGCGACAATCAAGATTTTACCGCGCGCGTCCCGGATGATGAAGGCCATGCAAGCGCAAGGGATCGAATGGGGCGAGGATTACCGGCGCGCCAGCGCCCAGGCCCTGAAGGAAGTCCTGGAGGGTCGGATGGCCGCCACGGAAACCCCGAGCGACGATGGCACTGGCCGGAGGCCGGCTCCGATCTATATTGCTCTTGAGACGATCGCACCCGTCCGGGAGACCGCAATGGTCCGCTTCGTTCTCGCCGTTCTGCTCGTCGCCGCGCTGGCTGCGCCCGCCTCGGCGGACTTTCCGGCGGCGGTGGAGGCCTACGACCAGGGCGACTACGCCACCGCCTTCGCCGAGACCAGGCCGGTGGCCGAACGCGGCGACGCCGACGCGCAATACATGCTCGGCTTCCTCTACGCCCGCGGCGAGGGCGTGCGGCGCGACCTGGTGCGCGCCTATCTGTGGTTCAGCCTCGCCGCGCGCCAGGGCGACCAGATCGCCGCCGATATGGTGGCCAGCCTTTCGCGGCGGATGACACCCGAGCAGATCGCGCGGGCGAAAGAGTTGGCGCGCGACTGGTCGGCGGACTAATTCGCAATGTCGCAATATCTGCGACATTGCTGCGTTCAAACGCCACGCAGGCCAAACCTTATATCGACCAAAACCTGGCCGCAGGGGCGGCGGCCCCCAATTCGTTGCGATCAAAGGGGTCGCGGGCTCTGGATTTCAAATCGATCCAATCGATTTGAAATCCGGGATAAGCCCGCGGCGCTCTAATCGCGGTTGTCGTCCGCGCTGTCGGCGAGCGTGATGCCGGGTGAGCCGGCGAGCGTCTGGTAAACCACGCAGTAACGCTCGGTGAGCCTGAACAGCGTCGCCAGCTGCTCGGGCGTGGCGTCGGTGTCGAGGTCGAAGCGCAGGCGGATATCCCTGAAACCGACCGGCGTCTCCTTGTCGGTCCCGAGCGTGCCGCGGAAGTCGAGGTCGCCCTCGGCGTGGACCGTACCGCCGCTGAGCGGCACCTCCAACGCGGTGGCGACCGCGCGAAGCGTCACCCCGGCGCACGCGACGAGCGCCTGCAAGAGCATGTCGCCCGAGCAGGCCGACAAGCCGTCGCCGCCGGTCGCCGGGTGCAGCCCCGCCCGGACGAGCGCCTTGCCGGTCTCGACCGAGCAGGTGATGTCCTCGTCGCCCAACCTCCCGTCGGCGGTGAGCGTGATCGCGGCGGCGTCGGGGGTTTCCTTGTAGCGCGCCTTCAGCGGCGCCTGCAGCGCCCGCAACTCTTCGGCGTTCATGTCTTTACCTCGCTGCCCACTCCTCGGCCGCCCGAATGTCACACACGCGCAACCGGCGTTCAAGCGACTGAATGGTGAAAGCCGGGCACGGGCGGCTCGCCATCCGCGTCAATCGACGCCGACCGCGGCGCCGAGCGTCGGACCGATCTCGCCGTGGACGACCAGGTCGGCGAGCGCATCGAGCTCGGTGGGCTCGCGATTGATGATCACGAGGCGGGCGCCGTTTTGCTTGGCGAGCGCCGGGAAGCCCGCCGCCGGGTAGACCGTGAGCGACGAGCCGATGGCGAGGAACAGGTCGCAGCCGAGCGTCTCCTCCTCGGCGCGGCGCATGGCGTCGGCCGGCATCTGCTGGCCGAACGAGATCGTCGCCGTCTTGACGAGGCCGCCGCACGCGGAACAGACGGGCAGGGTCTCGTCGACCGAGAACGCCTCGAAGATCGGCGCCAGCTCAAAGCGTTCGCCGCACCTCAGGCAGTGCGCGTAGGTGGTGTTGCCGTGAAGCTCGATGACCATGTCGTCGGCCATGCCGGACCGCTGGTGCAACCCGTCGATGTTCTGGGTGACGACGCTGGCGACCGTGCCCCGCCGCGCCAGCTCCGCGACCGCGCGGTGGCCGCGGCTCGGCTCGGCCCGCGCGATCGCCGGGTGGGTCGCGAACTTGCGGCGCCACGCCTCGCGGCGCATCTCCTCGGAGCGCAGGAAGTCGTGGAACTCGACGGGGCGATACTGGTCCCAGATGCCGCCCGGGCTGCGGAAGTCGGGGATGCCCGATTCGGTCGAGATGCCGGCGCCGGTGAAGACCACCGCGCGGCGGCTCTCGTCGATCAGCCGCTTGAGTTCCGCCACCTCCGGGGCAACGTCCGTCACGCCCTCACCCCAGCGCGCGCTCGAGGAAGTCGAGCCGGTCCTGGCCCCAGTAGAGCTCGCCCTCGTAGATGTAGGTCGGCGCGCCGAACACGCCGCGCGCGATCGCCGCGTCGGTGTCGGCGGCGTATTCGTCGGCGACCGCCTGGGTCTCCGCCTCGGCGAGCATCGCGTCGCCGTCGATGCCGTTCTCGCCGGCGATGGCGCGGAGCGTCTCCGCCTCGGCGATGTTGCGCTCCTCGGCCCACACCGCGCGCATGATCGCGTTGGTGAGCCGCCCGGCGTCGGCGCCCGCGCGGCGCGCGGCGATGACCGTGCGCGCGGCGAGCCCGTCGGGCGCGGGGAAGTGCCTGGGCTCGAGGTTGAGCGCCACGCCGAGGCGGTCGCGCCAGCGCCCGAGCTCGGCCATCCGGTACGCCTGGCGCTCGGGTGCGCGCTTGGCGAGCGGCAGCCCGCCGGTCGCCGGGAACACCTTGCCGAGATTGATCGGCTTGAAGTTCACCGTGGCGCCGGCCGCGGCGGCGATGCGGTCGAGGCGCGGCCCGCCGAGGTAGCTCCACGGCGATATCAGCGAGTAATGGTAATCGACGGTCTTGGTCATGTCGGGCAGGTCTCCGTGTTGCGCCCCCGATGTCGGCCCGGTTTCCAGATTTGCGCCACGCCGTTCGGCCCGGGGGATGGACCGCCTTGGCGGCGAAGCCGGTCGGCGCGGATTGCCGCCCGATCCACCCCGGATGTCAGCCGAGGAGACACTTTACGCCGGCGGTCATTAAGACCCGCTCATGATGACCGCCGGCGTTATTGGCCCTCTCATACCGCCGAGCCGATGAAGGCACCTTCATCGGCTCGGGGGGCCGAGCGCGCCAGCTTTGATCGCAATAATTGGGCGCCGCGCCCCCTGGCGCGATAGCCAAGGGGCCGGATGGCCCCGCCCGGCGCCTGAGGGAACATTAGGCTGAGTCCTTTCGTGGGCTCGCCAGTATCATTGCGCCGGAGAGTAGCTCCAGAACGTCCCCATGAACTCCTGGGGATTGGCGGGAATGTGGGTCCGCTCGATCGGCGCGAGATCGGCGATCTCGGAAATGATGATCATCCTGCCGTAGGTGGTGGCGAGGAAGTCGAGCGTACCCTTTGCCTCTTCTCCGCTAAGGTCCGGCACGGTGACCTCGCCCATCCGTATCTCGTCGGCATGATTGTGGTAGAACTTCTTGACGTTGTCCGGCAGCTTGGCATAGCCGTCCTCGGTCACGACCAGCTCGATCGCGATGGGTTGGGCGCCGACATCGTCGGTCTCGAACACGAGGCCGAAGAAGAGACCCTCTGACGATAACTTGAACCAGTGATGTGGCGCGTTTCCGAAAACGCAGCCCGCCGTGGCGTCGACGTGAAGGAATCCGGGTGGGGGATGAGCTTCGGCGTGCCGCAGGGGCAGCGCCGCGGCGAATAGCACTGTCAGTCCGGTAATGAGCAAACGGATGTTCATACCTCGCTCCTTATGTTTTTTTGGGCAGGGGTACTGCGAGGCCCCAATCCACGCCATGCGCGTGCGGCCCGGCAGGAGCCTTCCCGGACAGGTCGGATTTCGACCGACATTCCCCCGACCGCCCCGGATGTCGGTTCGATTATGCTCGAACTCGCCGCTCCGGGCAATTAGCCATGATCGTTCCGATGGGAACGTGTTTCGGCGGGCCGATCCGGCATCTTCGTCCCGATCCGGCAGGGCCATCCCGCTTCCGGATACAAGCCTCCCGCTGAATCTTCTCGTCGCGACCGGCCGCCGGCCCACCTACTTCTTCGGCAGGAACAGGAAGTTGTAGATGTAGTCGGCGGGGTCCGGCGCGGCGCGGTGGTGCGCCTCGGGGTCGAAGAAGTCGAGGCTTCGGAGCACGCCGTCGAACAGCGCGAAGCCCGCGTATCCCAGCGCCGTCACGCGCGCGAGCGAGTCTTCGATGGGCCGCCTGTTGTGCGCCTCCTCGATCTCGATCAGGAGCGTCGGGCGGTCGCGCGCGATGAGCGCCCGGCCGCCTTCGAGCACCGCGAACTCGTGCCCCTCGACGTCGATCTTGATGAAGCCGATGTCGGCGAGGCCCTCGTCGTCGAGGCGGCGGACGTCGACCTCGACCTCGCCGTACGACGGGCCGACCTTGTCGTAATCGAGGCTTGCGCCCTGGTTGGAGTAGCCCGAAGCCGTCTTCGGAATCCTGAGCGCCGCCTTGCCGTTCGCGTTTGACAGCGCCGCGGAGGAAACGGTCACGTTGCCGCGCGCGCCGGCGCGGAGTATCCGGAAGATCTTGGGGTTGGGCTCGTAGGCGTAGACGTGGCGCGAATGGCGTTGCATCCAGTAGGTGTAGACGCCCTTGTTGGCGCCCACGTCGATGCTGTTGCGCTTCGGGTCGAGGAGGCTCGGCAGCAATCCGAGCTCGGCCTCGCCCCGCCTGAGCTCGCGGCGCGCGCGCATCCGGTAGTAAAGCGTCGGCGGCGCCAGGGCGTCTTTCAGCCGCTCGCCGAGGCTCGAGGGCGGCGCCCAGCCCGCGGCGGTCATGGCGGCGTATCCCGGACGACCGGGACGCCCGGAAGGTAGTGCATCGGCGGTGCGACGAGGCTGCGGAGCCGCCGCCAGTGCAGGCGCAGCGTCGCGAACGGTGAATCGAGCAGCGCTATCTCGAGAACGACCTTGTCCGCGTCGCTCGTCACCAACCGCTTGAGCGTTGCGTAATTGCGGATGATCGCCGCGAGCCGCGGACGTAACCACGGCGCAAGCCGCCGGTCCGCGAAAACCGGCGCCAGCCCCGCGCCGAGCGCGGCGAGGAGCTCGCGGAAGAAGACCATGCGATTGACGAAACGGCCTTTTTGGGCCACCGCCTCGACCTCCCCCCAGTCCAACGCCGCGCCGAAGCGGCCGAGGATGAGGCAGGCGTCGAACACGCCCTTGAGCGCATCGGGTCGGTAGAAGTCACGATAGGTGTTCAGCGCCGCGATGGCGAAGCTGTGCTCGCGCGCCGGCACCAGGCAAGGGCCCCATTCGGTTTCGATCTCCCCGGCGCGCGCGAACACCCGCTCGGCGTCGAGACCCTGGCTCGCCGGCCGCTCGTCGACGGCGCGATGAACGTCGAGGAAGAAACCGTAGTCGGGCGGAAAGATGGGCGCGAAGCTGGCTTCCGCCAGAACCCCCCACACGCGCGTCGTCCCGGCCGCGACGCCGGTGCGAAAGCCTCGGTCGGCCAGACACCGCGCAAGCAGCGGCAGCTCGCGCTCGTGAAAGAGAAAGTCGACGTCGGGAAGCGCGCGGTACGCCGGGTGCGGATAGACGCTGAGCGCCGTCGCCAGCCCCTTGATCGCGACGCCGCGCACGCCCTCCCCCGCCAGCTCCCCGACGAGCCGGATGACCCTTTCGCGCACCTTGCGCAAGCGGATGCTCTCGTGCGCCGCGCTTGCGTGCAGCGCGTCCCTGTCGACCGCCGGCTTGCGGCAAAGCCGGACGCAGGCGAACGCCAGCGGCGCACCGAGAAGCTGCGTCGCGAACTCCGCGCGCCTGGATTCCGCGAACAGGGGCTCGATCAGCCGCTCGACGAACGCCGCGGGAAACAGGCTGGCGAGTGTCGCCGGCGCCGCGTCGGCGGCGGGCTCCGGCTTGGTCTGGTTCACGGGGCGCTTTCGTTGACGATGCCAAGGGGCCGCGCCGCCAAGATTAAGTCGCCGCCCGGCGCGAAGCAATCCACCGTCTCCGCCCCCAGGCATGAACCGCCAGCCCGCCAGTGCCGGTTGGAACGCCTGCCCACCGCGGCGCGTTCGTCCGCATCGCGCCGGCCGGTGCGGACGCCCGGTTTGGAACTCACTCGAACGACGCGCGTTAACGCCATGTTAGCATTTCTCATTTCGTATTGTGCGCATGTGATCGTGTAAAATGAGGGGCTGGACAAACGCTGAAAAATGCGCTATACAACGCCTCAAGGCTGGGGGTGCTTTTAACAACGTTTGTCAAAAACGAGGTAGCACCCATGGGCAAGTTTGCAATTCACGGATTCTCGAAGCACCCCGTCGCGGCGGTGATGGCGCTCGCGGCGGTGAACTATTTTGGCTTGATCTCAATGGCGCTGGCGGCGCGCCCGACTGAGTTTCCAGGGCCCAGCAGAATTACGTGGGACTGGTGCGTTTTCGCCCCTAGCGTTCCCTGGTGCCCATAAGCCGACTCTGCGTGCGAGCGGGCCGGTACACGGGGTACCGGCGCGCCGTTTAGCGCTCGCTATCTAAGCTGGGCCACCACGACATATTCGAAGCCGGTGCGGGTCTTCATCCGTGGCCGCTTTGATGTGGCGCGTCCGAATCGGAGCGCGCCGATGTCTTTTCCCGACCGCTCGCCCGGCGTGAGTATTGGCTGGTTCGAAGACGATCGAGCGGAAGCGCACGATGGCCGCCGGAGACGCGGCCCCGAAGGCGGTCCCGGCCGGCGAGCCCCGACCCCGCGACGGACCGGGTAAGGATACTCCACACGGGATTTGCGCTTCGGGTCCTTTCCGTATATGGGACTGATGATCCGTCCGGCGGCTGTCGAAGCGCCGACATACGGTCGCGTCGGCGCGGCGCACGCGCCCCAAGCGAGTATCCGATAACCCCATGAGCGCCTCATGAGCACGCTCTATCGTCGCATTGAATCGTTCGACCACGAGGAATTCGAGGACGAGCTCGTTCTCATGGAGGCCGAAAGCCAGGCCGTGGTGACGCTCAACGCCACCGGCCGCACGGTCTGGGAGGCGCTGGATAGCGGCGCCACGGTCGAGGAGATCGGCGGTCTCTTTCAGCGCGCCTTTCCCGACAACGATCCCGCCGTCATCCGGCGCGATGTCCAGGGCGTGCTCGATACGCTGGTCGAGGCCGGCCTGGTCACGGCGGACGTGGCCGAGAGCTAGGCGGGCCGTGCTCTTCACCGCGATTTGGGGCGACTGCGCCGTCCCTCTCCTACTCGAGGACGTGGCTTTCAGGGACTGGATCGAGCGGTTTCTCGCGATCGAGCTGAGGCCGGTTTCCGGCGCGGGCGACGAACCGCCGGTCATCACCGTCCGCCGGACCGAATCGGGCTGGGAAATCGACGCTCCACACGGCCCCCGCGCCGCGGAGCGCGACGAGGACGCCGCGTTCCTGCTTTTCCTGGTTCTTGGTTACGAGTTTCAGGCCCGTACGCGGCGGACCCTGGTCCACGCCGGCGCGTTCGTCAACGATGGCGGCGCGGTCGTATACCTGGCCGGGCTGCGCCAGGGCAAGAGCCGGCTCACCTTCGCCGCCTGGCGGAAGGGTTACGCCGTCCTTGGGGACGACCGGATTGCGTTGCTGTTCGACGACAACGCCGTGCGCTCGCTTCCAAGGTGTCTCCAGCTCCGTCTCGAAGATGGTCACGTGCACGCCGCCTGGCGCGCGGGCGTGCCGGACGACGCCGCTTTCATCGCGGAATTAGGCGGCGAGCGGCGCTGGATCTTGTCCCGTGGCCTACCCGGCATCGTCGATTGCCAAGCCGCCGTGCCGATCCGCGCGGTTGCGCTGCTGCGGCGCGTCGAAACCGGGCCCACACGCCTCGACGAAATTCCGGTTTCCGCGGTTCTCGGGGAAGCGCTGCCTTACACCGAGCTCGGCGCCGCCACGCCCATGGATGTGCTGCGCTTCCTGAACGCCCACGCGAATGGCGGGCGGTTGCTTCGCCTCAACGTCGCGCCCGACGAGATCGACCAAGCGCTCTCCCTGCTCGCCCGGCTCTAGAGCGAATTCAGAACGAGTGGAATCGTTCGGAATTCGCCAGCCCGCGACCGCGGGCCGTCGCGTATGCGACGAGAGCCTGCGTGGCGATTGAACGCTGCTTGCCTTTGACCTGGGTAAAGGTAAGCTGAAAATGCTTTAGAAGCATGTCCGCATTCCACTTTGCAACGTCGAGGACGCAGTGTATAATCAGCTCATGGTTATGGCAAAGAATAGCCCAATGTCGAAACAGCGGCGCCGAGAGTTGTTGAAGCGCCTGGCAGTGGTCGCCGTGAGCGGATACATCGTACCGACGGCGATTTTGATGTACCCGCGCAACGCCAATGCCGCGTTCTGCGATCAGCATCCCAGTGACCCGAAGTGCATCTAGTAGCGGTTGTTCCCGGATAGGACAAGGGACGGCAGGGTATACCGCCGACTGATCGGCCGACTTACGGGTTCGGCCGGGGCGCCGCGCTTCAGCGCCGCGCCCGGCGAGATCGAGCGAGACGTCGGTTCGCTCGCCGACTCGCAGGCTGCCTCCCTAGGCGCGGCGCCTCCATCACCAGCGCCAACCATCCGCGCCACCTGAGCACCGAGCGAAGCCGAAACCCCCGCGTGCCGTACGCATAGGCGACGTGGCGTCCCTCTCGACCGAGCAGTCCCGACACGACCACGACGCCGCCGGGCGCCGCGCAACGGGCGAGTGCGTCGGCATAGCGAAGGTTCATGGATTTGTTCAGGTTGGCGAACGCGAGGTCGAAGCCCATGGTGCGCGGCAGCCGGGCGGCCTCCAATCCATGGGCGCAAAGGACGCGCACGCGGTGACCCAGGTCGTTGGCGCGAACGTTGTGGCGCGCCTGCTCGACCGCCACGGGGTTGACGTCGATGGCCGTGACGCGCGCCGGCCAGGTCTTCGCCGCCGCAATCGCGAGCACCCCCGAACCGGTGCCAACATCGAGGATGCGCCGGAATTGCCGCTGGCGGGCGAGCCGGTCGAGCGCGAGAAGGCAGCAGTACGTCGTCGAGTGCGCGCCGGTCCCGAAGACCGTCCCCACCTCGATCCCGAGCTGGAAGCGGCCTCGGCGCGGGGCGGGCGTGTGCGCCGGACCGATGACATAGCGCCCGACGCGCAACGGATTCGCCCAGCTACGCTCCCGCTCGCCCAAATCATACTCGGCCACGAATCCGGCCCTGAGCAACTGGGATAGCGCGTCGGCGTTAGCGCCTTCCAGCCGGCGCGGAAAACTGTAGCGCCGGTCGATCCGCCCGCTCGCGAGCCGGTCCGCAAGCTCGGCGCCGCGCGATAACCTCACGCGCCTGGCGGCGCGCACCTCGGCCGCGAGCAGCGCGTAGGCGAGTGGAACGATTCCCGGGTTCTCGTCGAGGAGGCGGCGCGCCGGCTTGGTAAAGTCGTAGGCGCAGAGCCGCTCCGCGATCTCGACGCGCGGGTCGGGCGCCCCTGGACAGGGAGGCTTGGCCTCGGGATGCTTGAAGGCGCGGAGCCACGCCATGAGCGCGGTCGCCGCGGGTTCGGCGGCATCCGTCAACCGCGCCTCTTCGAGAGCGAGGCCGAAGTCGTCGGCGCCCGCGGCGCGCTGAAGGCCGACGATGCGTTGGTTGCGCGCGAGCCTCCGGCGGGCGATATCGGGGTCCTCGTGGCCGAATGCCTTGAGTTGAAGCTCGTCGAGGATGACCAGCGGCCCGCCCTCCTCTGCGACGAGCGCCTCGTTGACCGCGCCGGCCCAGCGCACGCCCGCGCGCCGCCGTTGCAGGCGGATCGCCGGGCGCGGCGTATAGTCCTTGCGGTCTGCCAGCCACACCGCCGCGAACGGCTCGTCGAGCCGGTCGATCCCGCCCGGCGCGTATTCCGCGAGCGTCTCGTCGTCGTTTATCCACAGCAGCCAGTCCGCCGTCACTTGGTCCGCGAGCTGGTTGCGCGCGTCGGCGAAGTCGTCGCGCCACTCGATCCGATGGACGTTGACCCCGCCCGGACACGCACCGCCCTCTTCGCTCGCAACGCCGACCGCGACGTCGAGACCGAAGCGGCGCGCCGAGCCGACCGCGCGTTCGGCCGCCTCGCCGCCGTCCAACGCGAGCACGCAAACGACCACGCGGGTCACCGCCCCCGCCTCCC
>JACZUY010000089.1 GCA_022572945.1 Pseudomonadota bacterium | reverse complement strand
CTAGCGACCTCGTGTCAGCTTCGAGTTTCTCCAGTGCCACAGCACATCGGTCCCGCACCTCTCGCAGCAACGCGACGGTTTTGCCTGAGCCGGGTTCCCCTGACACGACCGCAGCCCCGTCGTTGTCTATTTTTTCTACCACATCCGACCATCGCTTTCCAGGTTCCGTTTCCCACGGGGTGGGTCCGACCCCTGAAAGCTAACGGTCGACATAGATATCGCTGACTGGCTTACCGCAAGTGCGAGCGCATTCGTTATCCGCGTGCTCCAACTCTCTACGGAGTAACGTGCGTACCTCCGCCAGAAGGTCAGATGTTCCATTCACTACATTGCCGCTATCAGCATCAACCCATTTTTCTGCAGCCTCTCCTGCATGTAGATTACCAACCGCGGCTTCGTTTGTCCCCGCCAAAGAAGACAAAACCGCTTCATGGATTGTAGACCGTCAGCGATAATGGGACACCTGAGAGGGGCGAAAAACCCGAGAGTCTGAGAGTGGTGTGAGCTCCTGAAGTGAGGGTAGAGTACCTCATGAAAGGAGCCGATGTGTCTCAGTCACAAGTAAGCAAAGCAGAGGCCGCCCAGGAGCGAAGCGAGCAGACACGTTCCTTCGTCCGCACGGTGAAGGCGGCTACCCGGCGCAAGTACACGCCCGAAGAGAAGATCCGCATTGTACTGGAGGGTTTCCGTCGCGAGGTCACCGTCAACGACCTGTGCCGGCGGGAGGGGATCAAGCCCCACTCCTACTACTCTTGGACCAAAGAGTTCATGGAGGCGGGTAAGGAGAGGCTGGTCCGTGACAGTGTGCGGGATGCCACTCGGCAGGAGATCGGGGAACTCAGACGGGAGAACGGAGAGCTGAAGCAGCTCGTTGGCGAGCTCTCACTCCAGGTGTCCCGCCTGAAAAAAACGGCCATCCCGACGCTATTAGACGGCGCAGGTACCAGAGGATGAGTGCCTCGCAGAAGACGGCAGTCCTTGCCAGGGTGGCCTGGTCACAGCTCCCCAAGCGTCGGGTGCTCAGAGACCTGGGTGTTCCCAAGAGCACCTACTATCGGTGGCTCAGGCGACAACAACATCAACAGGGTCTCGAGGATCGACCTGGAGCCAGCACTCCACCGTGGAACCGCCTTAGACCTCAGGAGGAACGGTCGATCCTGGAAGCGGCCAGGGAGATGCCGGAGCTAAGTAGCCGCCAGTTGGCAGCGTGGTCCACAGACAACCTGGGCTTCGCTGTATCTGAGTCCACTGTGTATCGCATCCTGTGCAGAGAAGGTCTTGTGAAGTCACCCGAGATGCAGTTGAAAGCCGGCAAAGAGTACCACCGCAAGACCACTGGTCCCCACCAGATGTGGGCCACCGACGCCTCCTACTTCAAGGTCATAGGCTGGGGCTATTATTACCTGGTCACGGTGATGGACGACTACTCCCGCTTCATACTTTCCTGGAAGCTCCAGCCGGACATGACCACCGACTCTCTCATCGAGGTAGTCCAGGAGGCGGTAGACAAGACCGGCATGACCGAGGTCCCGGTGGCCGACCGGACCAGCCTGCTGAGCGACAACGGCTCAGGTTATGTGTCCCGTGGCTTCAGAGACTACCTGCACCTGGTGGGCATCAACCACATCCTGGCCGCGCCCTACCACCCTCAAACCAATGGCAAGCTTGAGCGCTATCACCAGACTATCAAGCGGGACGTCAAGCAGGTCCCCTATGAGATGCCGTCCGACCTGGAGGCAGCAATCGCCGCCTTCGTCAGCTACTACAATTACCGGCGCTATCACAAGGCGCTGAGCAACGTGACACCCGCAGACGTGCTCAACGCGAGGCGGGAGCAGATCCTACAACGCAGAAAGGAGGTCCAGCTACAGACGATCGATAGGCGCAGACGCTACAACAGAACCGTCAGAGAGCTCGCTTTCTCCTCTTCATAACAACAAATCTTCTCGGCTCCCCAACTGTCCCACTTTTGCTGATTGACAACAGTCCGGCCTGTCTCATTCAACGGTGCTGCGGCATGAAAGGCTACCACGGAGAAGGGTCAGAGCCGACGGCCATGCAAGGGTTCCCGAGATTGACAACCGCTCAACTTTAGACCGTATACCGGTGCGCTGAGTGATCCGGGTAAACATTCCCGAGGCCATCGCTCGCCTCCCTTTCGTGCTATAGGTTGCGACCGCCCGACGTTGCGGGCCGGCCCCGAGCCGGCGGGCGGCCTCTACTCATAGCCAAGCCAGTCCATCGCCGACAACGCGTAGATCTTCATCGCGGGCAGAAAGTGGTCGATGTCGATGTATTCGTTCAGGGCGTGCGCCGCCGCAGAAACGCCCTATGATCGTGGCGGTGCAGCCGAGCAGATCGTCGCAACGTTAAAGCACTTTCCTTTGGACAACATCATCCGCAAGACGTTTTACGACTTGCCGGGTGAGTTCGTATCAGCCGCATAGGACGACGCGCGCGGCGATGGCAAATCGCTGTTATATCGTCGCCGAGGCCGGGGTGAACCACAACGGCTCTGCGGATATCGCGCTCCAGCTCGTCGACGCTGCCGCAGAGGCGGGCGCGGACGCCGTCAAGTTCCAGACCTTCCGTGCGGACCTGCTGGTCACGCGAGAAGCCGCCAAGGCGCCTTATCAAAAAGCCGCCACCGGCGCCGGCGAATGCCAGTACGACATGCTGCGCGCGCTCGAGCTCGACCGGGCGACGCACCACGCCCTCATCGCGCGCTGCCGGCAAGCGGGCATCGATTTCCTCTCCACGCCGTTCGATATGGAAAGCCTTGAGTTCCTGGTGGACGAGCTCGGTCTCGAGACTATCAAGATCGCTTCAGGTGAGATCACCAACGGACCGCTGCTGATGGAAGCCGGCCGCAAGGCGCGGTGCGTGATCCTTTCGACCGGGATGAGCACCTTGGAGGAGGTCGAGCAGGCCTTGGGGGTCCTTGCCTTCGCGATGATCGGTAGAGAATCGCCAGGGCCAGATGCGTTCGCTAAGGCTTCCCGCTCCACCGAGGGACGCGCCGCGCTGCGCGAACGCGTCGCCATGCTCGAAGGCCTGCCGGCCGGCGCGCTCGACCGGGTTTACGCAAACCTGCGGCCGCTTCCGGGGGGGCGCGAGCTGGTGCAGACCATGCGCGCCCACGGCGCCGCGACGGCGCTTGTCTCGGGCGGGTTCACCTGCTTCTCGGCGCGGGTGCGCGACGCGCTCGGCTTCGACAGCGATGTCGCCAACGCGCTCGAAATCGCCGGCGGGCGGCTCACCGGGCGGATCGACGGGCCGATCGTCGACCGCGCCGCCAAGCGTGTGCGGCTCGAGGCCCTGCGCGCCGAGCTCGGCCTTGCCGAGGATGAGACGATGGCGGTGGGCGACGGCGCCAACGACCTCGACATGCTCGCCGCCGCGGGCATCGGCGTCGCCTTCCGCGCCAAGCCCGTCGTCACGCGCGCCGCACGCGCGCGCGTGGACCACGGCGACCTCACCGCGCTGCTTTACATCCAGGGCTACCGCGCCGACGACATCCGCGCGTGACCGGATGTTGCGCTGGCGCGCGCGCGTTGTCCGAACGCAAGGACCGGGTCGATTGATCTGCCCGCCGCGTTTTGCCCGCCGGACGTTACCCGCCCCACAGCGTGATCCTGATGTTGACGCCCATCGTCGGCTTGTCGCGCGTGCCGCCCGTCACGTCGGTGATCTGGGCTTCGCCGCCGCCCCCGGCTTCGATGTGCTCGAATACCCCGGCGGCGACGCCGCTCTCCTCGGGCAAATATCCAATCTGGAACGTTTTGACGCCGCGAAACCAGCGGCGCTGATTGCAATAGACAGCGACTGCGTGGTCGGCGTGCGGGTTCTCAGGCTCCGACGACAGGGCCAGCTCGTCGCCGGGGCGACACCGCGCAATGATGTCTTGCCTGTCGGACCCGTCGTTGTTTCGGAACGTTACGCCAACCACCTTGGTATGGAACGACCGTCCCTTCTTTTGCATGATCAATACCGGCCCTTGAGGTATCGACCATACTACACAACCATCATCTTCTCCGCTGCCTGCGGCACGCCGCGGCCGGCGAGGGCGGCGACGATGGCCGGCGCCGGGCCGCGCGCCATGCCCGGGCGCACCCGTTCGACGTAGCGGTCGATCAGTTCGGTATGGACCTCGTCGAACGAGACGCCCATTGCCCTGAGCCCCGGGATGCCCCGCCACATCTCGGCGAAGCTCACGCCCAGCGAGTTCAAGCAGTCGTCGTCGGTGAACGCATAGCCGTGTCGCCGGCACACGCGCACGATATTGTCGAAGTGCAGCGGCGCGCTGTCGATGAGCACGCCATCCACGACGACGGCCGCGAACCGCCCATTCATCCGCGGATCAGCCATACGAGGAAGATGCCGAGCACCGCCGCGGCCAGCCCGGCCGAGCGCAACGACCCGGCGGGCAGCGTAAGGACCTGCGCCATCATCCGTTTCATGGCGTCGGGAAACAGCGCGTAGACCGCGCCCTCGATCACCAGGATCAGCGCGACCGCGGTGAGGAAGTCGAGCATGGCGCCCCGCCTTCGGTTGATCCGCCCGGTTGCGGCCGCTAGAGCGAAATCCGAACGACCCCATTCGTTCGGATTTCGCTCCAGCCCGCAAGCGCGGGCCGCCGCCTATGCGGCCACGTTTTGGTCGACATAAGATTTGGCCCGCGTGGCGATTGAACGCAGTTCACCTTTGCTGTGTAAAGGTGAACGAACAATGCTCTAGGTTTAGCAGCCGCCTCGACGCGGAACGATGGCGCATCAGCCCTAGCCCCCGCCGTACGCCGTCAAGCCGGCAGCGGGCGGTCATACCGGCGAGCCCATGAATGGACTCGCGTATGTTCCCTCAGGCGCCGGGCGGGGCCATCCGGCTCCTTGGCTTTCGCGCCAGGGGGCGCGGCGACCAATTATTGCGATCAAAACTGGCGTGCTTGCCGCCGAGCCGATGAAGGCATCTTCATCGGCTCGGTGGGCGCTCACTCGCGCGGCACGAAGCAGTCGACGTTGCGCTCCCTGAGTCGCGCGCACAGATCGCGCGCCCGCGCCTTGGTCGGCAACGGCCCGGCGACGAGCCGGTAGACGATGCCCTTGTCGGCGCCCAGATTGGTCGGCCTGACCGCCGGCTTCAAGCCGCCGAGCAAGTCCGGATGCGCCTCGCGCAGCCGCAGCCACGCCGCGTCCGCGCTCTCCGCCCGGCGGTGGGCGGCGAGCTGGACGACGAAATCGTCCTCCGCCGGGGTCCCCTCTTCCGCCACCGCCGTGAAGACGGGACCGCTGCCGCTCGCCAGCGGCGCCGGCGCGGCCGCGGCTTGTTGCGCCGGCGGCTCCGGCGCGGCCTGCACCGCGGTTTTTTTAGGCTTTTTCGGCTTTTCAGGCTTTTCGGGCTCTTGCTTCCGAGACTCTTGCTTCCGGGCTTCCAGCTCGGCCGCCATCGCGGCGAGATGGAAATGCGCCCGGGGGTCGCCCTGCCCCGCCGCCCGCTCGTACCATGCGATCGCCGTGTCGCGGTCCCCGGGCACGCCGAGCCCGTAACGGTAGAGCGCCGCGAGGCCGAGTTGCGCGTCGAGATTGCCCTGCTCCGCCGCCTGGCGATACCACTTGGCCGCGACGGTATAGTTCTGCCCCGCGCCGCTCCCGGTCTCGTAGCTCAGGGCGACGTTGTACTGCGCCGCCGCCAATCCCTGGGTCGCCGCCTTGAGGTACCACGCGACCGCCTGCCTCGGGTCCTCCTCGACCCCCCGGCCGAGACGGTAGAGGTGGCCGAGGTTGAACTGCGCCTCGGCGAGGCCCTGCCGGGCGGCCTTGCTATACCACGCGGCGGCGAGCGCGAAGTCCTGCGCGACGCCGTCACCGCCCTCGTCGTAGATCACGCCGACGCCGAACTGGGCGTTGGCGTCGCCGCCCTCGGCGAGCGGTCGCCACCCTTGCAGCGCCGATGCGTAGTCGCCCGCGGCGAACGCATCGGACGGGGCGCTGAACTGGGCCGCCGCCGGCCCGGCCGCGCCAAGCACCAGCAATATCAGCGCCGCGCCAAGTTGCAATCGAACCCACCTCACCATCGCTCAGTACTCCACCGGCAGCGGATCGAGACTGCGCCAAAGGTACCACGTCGCCACCGAGCGCCAAGGCCGCCAGCACCCGGCGACGCGCTCCATCGCGGCCTTCTCCAGCTTGCCGTCGCCGCGGTAATGGCGGCCCATGGCGCGCTGCAGGCCGATGTCGTCGAGCGGCAGGACGTCGGCGCGCAAGAGGTGGAAGATGAGGAACATCTCGGCGGTCCAGCGGCCGACGCCCTTGACCTTCGTCAGCTCGGCGATCACCCGCTCGTCGTCGAGCCCGGCCCAGCACGCGGGATCGACCGAGCCGTCGAGGAAACCCCCGGCGAGCTCCTTGAGGTAGCGCAGCTTCTGCCGCGACAGGCCGCAGCCGGTCATCGCCTTGTCGCCGGCGCGGGCGACGGCGCCGGCGCTGACCTCGCCGACCGCGTCTTCGAGCCGCCGCCACACCCGCGACGCCGCGGCGACCGAGATCTGCTGGCCGACGATCGAGCGTGCGAGCGTGCCGAAGGGATCGTCACGGCTGACCAGCGCCTCGGACGGGTAATCGGCGATGATCCGCGCAAGCACCGGGTCGGCGGCGCTCAGGTGGGCGACGGCCCGGGGCCAATAGTCGGGGGTCATGCGCGGCGCTACATCCCGTGACGGGCCACGATCGCTTGCGCGCGGTCGCGCGCGCGGCGCATCATATGGTCGATCGACATGGTCGGGATATTGCCGCCGGGGCCGCCGGGAAATCAACCCGCGCCAGGGAGTCGTCGTGAAAGCCCTCGTTCTCGCCGCGCTCGTGATGTTCGCCGCCGGCACCGCCCGCGCCGACTTCGCCGCCGGCTGGGCGGCGTACGAGGACGGCGCCTACGAGCAGGCGCTCGACGCCTGGCTGCCGCTCGCCCGTCGGGGCGACCTCGACGCCACGTACAACGTCGCCGCGCTTTACGAGAACGGCCTCGGGGTCGCCGCCAACCCGGACCGCGCCGTCGACTGGTACACGCGCGCCGCCGAGCGCGGGCTGGCGCTCGCGCAGTATCGCCTGGCGCGCATCTTCGAGGCCGGGTTGGGCGTCGCGCCGGACCCCGAAAAGGCGCTCTCCTGGTACCTCGAGGCGGCCGGGCAGGGGCGCGCCGAGGCCCAGTTCAACCTGGGCGTCGCCTTTGAAACCGGCGGCCTGGTGGCGCCCGACATCGGCCTGGCGGCGCGCTGGTATCGCGCGGCCGCGATCGGCGGGCTGCCCGAGGCGCAGTTCAATCTCGGCCGGCTCTACTTCGACGGCCTCGGCGTGACCAAGGACCTCGGCGTCGCCGTCGAGTGGTACACCCGCGCCGCCCGCGCCGGCTTCGCCCGCGCACAGACGAACCTCGGATACATGTACGAGAAGGGCATCCACGTGCCGCAGGATACCGCCCGGGCGATCGCCTGGTACCGCAAAGCGGCGGAGCACGGCTACGCCGTCGCCCAGACCAATCTCGGCGTCGTGCTCAGCTTCGGCTTCGGCGCCGACCGCGACTACGCCGAAGCGGCGCGCTGGTACCGCGTCGCGGCCGGGCTCGGCAACGCCGAGGCGCAGGCCAACCTCGCGTTCCTGTTGGCCAACGGCCTCGGCGTCGAGCGCGATTTCGTCGCCGCCTACGCGTGGGCGGCGCTGGCGGCCGAGCCCGGCGCGGCGGAGGCCCCCACCGCGCGCGAGTATCGCGACCGTCTCGCCGAGTGGCTGAGCGCGGACCAGCGCGCCGCCGGCGAACGCCGGGCGGAGGAATTGCGCGCCAACCTGGCCGGCGAGACGGTCGCGCCCGGGCCGCGCACGCTGCCGCGCGAGACCGCCGCGCTGGGGCGCCTCGATCTCGCCGTGCAACGGCGGCTCGTCGCGCTCGGTCTTTACGCCGGGGCGGTCGACGGCATCGTCGGGCCGGGAACCACCGAGGCCATCCGCGCGTTCCAGCGCGCGACCGGCCTCAAGGTCGACGGCCGCCCGTCGCCGGCGCTGCTCGACCGGCTCGACGCGGCGCTCGGCGAGCGCGCGCGGCGGATGGCCGACGAATCCCTGCCCTAACGCCCGCTTCGAAGCAAGATCGCGGCGCGGCGGCGTGCCCAGCCAAGCCGGTGCCCGCGCGCGCTGCCGCCGCGAAGCGGTTCAGCGCTTGCGCGCAAGGGTCAGGCCGTCGGCGATCGGCACCATCGACAGCGTCACCCGCTCGTCGCCCTTGAGCGCCTCGTTGAACGCGCGGATGGCGTTGGTGTCGTCGTCGTTGCTCTCCGGGTCGGCGACCCTGCCGCCCCACAGCACGTTGTCGATGGCGACCAGCCCGCCCGGACGCACGAGCTCGAGAACGCGCTCGTAGTATTCGGCGTACTCGGTCTTCTCGGCGTCGATGAAGGCGAAGTCGTACGCGCCCGCCTCGCCGGCCGCGATCAGCGCATCGAGCGTCTCGATCGCCGGCGCGAGGCGCAGCTCGATCTTGTCGGCGACACCGGCCTCGTCCCAGTAGCGCCGCGCGATCGCCGTCCACGCCTCGCTCACGTCGCAGGCGACGATGTGGCCGTCCGCCGGCAGCGCCAATGCCACGGCGAGGCTCGAGTAGCCGGTGAACACGCCGACCTCGATCGTGCGCCGGGCGCCGATCAGCTCGACCAGAAGCGCCATGAACTGACCCTGCTCGGGCGCGATCTGCATCTCCCCCTCGGGCAACGCCGCGGTTTCCTCGCGCAACCGGCGCAGCACGTCGGCCTCGCGCAGCGAAACCTGCAAGAAATATTCGTAAAGCCGGTCGTCGAGCCCGAGTGTGGTTCGCGCCATGGGAGCCCCCGGTAAGCCGCAAGCAGCCGGATCCTAGTTATCAGCCGTCGTCCCCGGTGGAAAGCGCCAAACGCGGCTTGAGGGGCGGCGAGTCGCGGGTTAGGGTGAGCCCGCGCGCGGCGGGGCGCCACGGGCGAGACCGCCGCCGCGAGTTCGAACAAGGGGGCCAACGGGCGCATGATTGCATCGTTCCACCGGCGCCGGCGATTCGTCGCCGTCGCCGCATTGTTGTTGGCGTTGATCGCCGTCTCGGGCGGCCCGGCGGCGTTGGCCCAAGGGGCGCCGCCCGACGTCGTCGCGGCGATCGAGGCGGCGATCGACGCGGGCCGGAAGGCGGCCGCGAACGCGCTTCTGAGCGCCGGCATGATCAACGACGCCGTGCGCACCGAGATCGCCCGGCGAACCGGCCCGCGGGTCACCGAATCGAGCGTCGCCCAGGCCGTGGTCGAGGGCATCGCGCGCCACCCGCAGGCGGCGTCGGCGATCGTCCGCGCCGCGGTCGAGCGGGCGCCTGAGCACCGCGCGGTGATCGCCCATCGGGCGAGCCTCTCGTACCCCCGCTTCGCGCCGCAAATCGCCGCCGCCGCGGGCGTACCGTTCGTCGTACCCGTCCCACCGCCGCCATACACGCCGCCGATTCCGGCGCCATATGTGGCGCCCGCGGCGACACCCATCGCCCGGGCCGCTCCAC
>JACZUY010000088.1 GCA_022572945.1 Pseudomonadota bacterium | reverse complement strand
GATGCTGCCGCCGACGATGCGGCCGGGGGGATCCGGTATGAGCCTGAGAATCGAAAGCGCGCTCACCGACTTGCCGCAGCCGGACTCGCCCACGAGCGCCACGGCCTCGCCCTCCTCGACGCTGTAGGAAATGCCGTCGACCGCCCGCACCGTGCCGGCGGAGGTGAAGAATTGCGTCCGAAGGTCCTCGATTTCGAGCAGTGCGGCCACGGCCCCATCCATTCAGCAACGGTCGGTTCCATGCCAACCGAATAGGAACGGTATAGAGCGTGACGACGCCTCGCTGTCAATCCGCGGCGGCGCGAACGAACCCGCCGCAAGCGGAGGCGCGCGGTGCTTTTCCACCTCACCCCCGGCGAGCCGGAAGGCGATCGCGGCCCGCCGGAGACTCCACCACGCAACCCTCGCCCCCGGCGCGGACGACGAGGGCCACAATCGCCGGGTCCATTATTTAGTCCGCTTCCTGGTCATCGCTCTCGAGCCGCGCCAACGCGGCGCGCGCCTGGTCGGCATGGGGCGACTCGATTTCCTCGAAGATCTTCAACGCCTCCCGGAGCCGCGTGACGGCTTGGCCGCGTTCGCCAGCCTTGGTCAGTGCATCGCCGAGGTTGTTCAGGCTAATACCTTCGCCGCGCCGGTCGCCGATCTTGCGGGCGATCTCCAAATGCTGTTCATGGAATTTGATGGCGCGGCGGGCCTCGCCGAGGGCCCCATAGGCACTGCCCAGACCGCCCAGCGCTTTGCCTTCGCCGAGCCGGTCGCCGATCTCGCGGGCGATCTCCAAAACCTGTTCATAGAACTCGATGGCGCGGCGGGTCTCGCCGAGGGCCGCATAGGCATTGCCCAGATTGCCCAGGTCCTGTCCCTCGGCCCGTCGGTCGCCGATGTCACGAGAGACCTTCAAAGCCTGCTCGTGGAACTCGATGGCGCGGCGGGTCTCGCCGAGGGCCGCATAGGCATTGCCCAGATTGCCGAGCGCGTTGCCTTCGCCGCGCCGGTCGCCGATCTCGCGGGCGATCTCCAAACTCTGCTCGAAGAACTCGATGGCGCGGTGGTTCTCGCCGAGGTGACTATAGGCCACGCCCAGATTGCCGAGCGCGTTGCCTTCCATAAAACGATCCTGCAACTGCCGAGCCGCCCCAACCGATACCTCGAGCCAGCTGATCCATTCCCGCGCATGCAGTCGCAGGTCCAGCAAGTGAAACGCCACGATCGGGTAACGGCTGCAGGCGCGCGCCGCAGTGTCATCGTCCGGGGCGGTGCGCGCCGCCCAGGCTTGGCCCACCTCGATGTTGCGCCGCTCGAGGTCGAACAGCGCCAGACCCGCGGTAATCCCGTCACCCCCTAGCAGGTAGCGCTCGTCCGCGGACCGCAGCACCGCCAGATAGTGCTCCGCATGGCGCGCCGCGGCCTGCTGCTCGATCGGCGCAAGCGCGGCCAGGTCCGCCTTCTCCAGATCGGCGCCGCGCGCCACATCGCGCATCAGGTCGTGCAGCCGATAACGCGCAGCGTCTTCGTCGAACAGCACCATGCTGCGCCCGACCAGCGCGCTCAGCCCGTCGCGCGCCTCCGCCGAAGGCGCATCCCATACCGCCGCCGCCGCGGCGCGCTCGAAGTCCCCGGCAAACACCCCCAGCATCCGCCAGCGCGCCGCCAGGTGCTCGCGCGCCAGCTGCGCCACGCTCAGACCCAAGGACGCCAACACGTCAAGCGCCACATCGCCCTCGATCCGCAGCCGCTTCAGCCGCTCGCGCTCGTCGGCCAGCGCCGCCAGATACTCGTCCACCGTCCAGTCGCGGTGCAGGTTGAGAAACGCCCCCGCGACCCGCAGCGCAAGCGGCAGTCGGCCGCAGGCAACCGCAAGCCCGGCCAGCTCCGCGTCGCCCACCCTGTCCGGGCCCAGGATCGCGACCAGCAGCCCGCGCGCCTCGCTCTCGCTCAACGCATCCAGGTTGAACGACCGAACCCCGTCGAGCGCGATCCCCCGGCGCGAGGTCACGATCGCCGCACAGGGCGGCGGCGGCATCAGCGGGCGCACCTGGGCCCCGTCCGATGCAGTTGTCCAGGATGATCAGCGCGCGTTTGCCGGACAGAAGGCTGCGATACAGCGCCGCCACCGCGTCGGGCTCGTCCGGCAGCCGGGCCCCCGGCTCGAAGCTGTGGATCACCCGCTCCATCGCCGCCGCCGGCTCCAGCGGCTGATCCGAGGTGCCGCCCATGTCGACCACCAGCTGGCCGTCCGGATAACGCTCGACCAGGCGATGGGCGACATGGACCGCCAGCGCCGACTTGCCGATCCCGCCCATGCCGCCGATCGCGGTGATCGCCGCCGCCGCGCCGTCCCCCGACAGCAACGCCTCCAGCTCGGCCGTCTCCCGCTCGCGACCCGCAAAGTCCCCAAGGTCTGCGGGCAATTGGCGGCGACGCGATGGCAAGACCCTTTCGGAGATCCGATCAACCACCTCTGGGTCGGAGGTCTCCACAATCTGGACGACATCCGCAACAAAATTCGCGTCTCCGGTTACGACTTTGGACCGAGTGATGTCGCCGCCCACCGCCACGCCGCGATCCCCGGTCTGCTCGATCCCGGACGTCTTAGGGACTTGGTTGGGCGGAGCATTCTCCGCCTCCACCTCCAGGCTAATGCCCGCAGGTCCCTTTATGCTTATCTTGATGCGACGGCGAAATCTCCAGATCACCGCCAATACGATGATGGCGAAGACAACGAGTCCGACGATCGTCGGGTCCATCATTGCCTCCGGTTCCTAGTCATCACTCTCGAGCCGCGCCAACGCGGCGCGCGCATGGTCGACATACGGCGTCTCGATACTGAAGTCATTCGGCGCGGATCGCTGGATCAGCAGGCTACGCGCTCTCGGCCGGTGGTTCAATGTCGCCGTCGGATGGATGCTCCGCATTGATCGCGCGGGCGCGGCGGTATAACGTGCCGGGCGAGCGGGCAATACCTTAGGGCCGGGCCTCCGTTACCAGGGACGGGGCATGGCCAGGGAGAACGCGCCATGACCCGGATCACCCGTGAGATTTCGGAATTCGTCGCCGGCGTTTCGTACGACACGCTTCCGGCCGAGGTCGTGGAACGGACCAAGACGCTGGTCATGGACCTGGTCGGCATCGCGTTGCGCGCGCGCCACGACGCGGACTCGACGCCGAGCCTGTTCGCCGCCGTCGACACGCTCGGTCTGGCGCGCGGGGAGGCGAGCGTCATCGGCGAGGGCGCGGGCTATGCGCCGCCGGGCGCCGCGCTCGTCAACGGCGCCCTCGCCCATTCGCTGGACTTCGACGACACCCACGCGCCGGGATCGATCCACTCCGGCGCGCCGATCGTCCCGGCGGCGTTGGCCGCAGCGGAGATGACCGGGAGCGGCGGCCGCGAGGTGATCGCCGCGATCGTCGCCGGGTTCGAGGTGCACATCCGGCTGAGCCTGGCGCTGGTGCCGAAGGACCATTACCAGCGCGGCTTTCACCCGACGGCGACGTGCGGCGCGTTCGGGGCCGCCGCCGCCGCCGCCCGCGTGTTCGGGCTTTCGGCCAGGCAGGTGGCGGACGCCTTCGGAATCTGCCTGAGCCAGGCGGCGGGAACGGTGCAGTTCGTCGTCGGCGGCGCGTGGACCAAGCGCTTCCAGGTGGGTTATGCGGCGATGAACGGTTTGATCGCCGCGAGCCTGGCGCGCGAAGGCTTCAGGGGCGCCGGCGAGCCGATCGAGGGCAAGGCCGGGTTCCTGCGGTCTTACGCCCCGAACCCGCTGTTCGAGAAGGCGACCGACGGCCTGGGCGAGGTGTACGAGACCCTGGCCATCGCGGTAAAGCCGTATCCCTGCTGCCGCTACGCCCATGCGGCCATGGACGCGCTGATCGCGCTGCGCCGCGCCCACGACATCGAGCCCGGGGACGTCGAAGCGGTCGAGATCGGCCTGCCGCGCACCGGCTGGAACATCATCGGCGACCCCGAGGACGACAAGCGCCGCCCCGCAAGCGTCGCCGACGGCCAGTTCTCGATGCCCTTCTGCGCCGCCGTCGCGCTGCGCCAGGGCGACATGGCCTGGGACGACTACGCCCGGCATCTCGGGGATCCCGAGACCCTGGCGCTGTGCGCGCGGGTGAGTTGCGTCGTCGATCCGCGAGCGGAAGCCGAGTTTCCGGCGCGGATGAGCGGCGTCGCCCGGGTGCGCACCAGCCGCGGGACTTTCGAGGAGTTTGTCGCCGTGCCCAAGGGAGAGCCCGAGAACTTCCCCACCGCCGACGAGCAGCACGCCAAGTTCGCGGGCCTCGTCGGCCCATACCTGTCATCGGCCAGGGTGGACGCGCTCGCCGCGGCGCTGCGATCGCTCGACGAGGCGCGCGACATCGGCGCGCTGTTCAGCCTAACGCGCGCCGACCGCGGCGATCGCCACGCCCCTCTCGAGGTGGCGGCGGCCGCCGGCTGACCGGGGGCCCTCATGGTCGTTGAGCACAGCGAGATCGGGCCGAAGCGCTACCGCGAGTCGTTCGGCCGCTGCTTCGAGGATTTCGAGGTCGGCGCGGTCTACGAGCACCGTCCAGGCCGGACGATCAGCGAGGCCGACAATACCTGGTTCACGCTGCTCACCATGAACCAGCACCCGCTGCACTTCGACGCGGCGTACGCGGCCAAAAGCGAGTTCGGCCGGCCCGTGGTCAACAGCGCGCTGACGCTGGCCATCGTCACCGGAATGAGCGTCAGCGACATCAGCCAGAAGGCGGTCGCGAACCTGGGATGGGACAAAATCCGGTTGACTGCGCCGGTGTTCGCGGGCGACACCGTCTACGCCGAATCGGAGGTGCTGTCGATGCGTGAATCGAAATCGCGGCCCAACCACGGCGTCGTCACCGTCAGGACCACCGGCAGGAAGGCCGACGGGACGGCGTTCATGACCTTTGAGCGGACCGTCCTGGTGCCCAAGCGCGGGCATTCGGTCGACGACATCGCGTGATACCAGCGAGCGCATGTTCTGACACATGTGCTCGCTGGCAAGCGCGACCGCGCGCCGCCGCAAATGCGGCGTAAGGCTGCGTGCCGTTTGAACGCAAGGCGAGTCGATACATCGGCTCGCCGGTATGAGGGCCTCAATGGACACCATCGAAGACCGCGATGCGCACGAGGCGCTGATCCTCGACAGCGTCGATCGCTTCCTCGAGCGCGACGTCAAACCCTTCGCCCACGAGCTCGAGGCGAACGACACCTACCCCGACGAAATCGTCGACAAGATGAAGGAGCTCGGCCTGTTCGGCGCGACCATCGCGCCCGAGTACGGCGGCTTGGGGCTGCCCGCGACGACCTATTCCAAGATCGTCGAGCGGGTGTCGGCGGTGTGGATGTCGGTCTCGGGCATCTTCAACTCGCATCTGATCATGGCGGCGGCGGTCGAGCGCTTCGGAACCGAGGCGCAGAAGCAGCGTTATCTGCCGCGCTTCGCGACCGGCGAGCTGCGCGGCGCCATCGCCCTCACCGAGCCCGACTGCGGCACCGACCTCCAGGCGATCCGCACCCAGGCGCGGCGCGACGGCGACGTCTACGTCGTCAACGGCACCAAGACCTGGATCACCAACAGCATCCACGGCCACATCCTCGCCGTGCTGGTGAAGACCGACGCCAACGCCGAGCCGCGCCACAAGGGCATGAGCCTGCTGCTCGTCGAGAAGGGCGCGGGCCTCAGGGTCGGCCGCAAGCTGGAGAAGCTCGGCTACCGGGGCATCGACACCGCCGAGCTTCTGTTCGAGGACTGCCGGGTTCCGGCGGAGAACCTGATCGGCGGAGAGGAAGGCAAGGGGCTGCGGCAGATCATGAGCGGGCTCGAGCTCGGGCGCATCAACGTCGCCGCCCGCGGCGTCGGCATCGCCCGCGCGTGCCTCGACGAGGCGGTGGCCTATTCGCAGACCCGCAAGACCTTCGGCAAGCCGATCTGCGAGCACCAGTCGATCCAGATCAAGCTCGCCGACATGGCCACCCAGGTCGAGGCCGCGCGGCTGCTGACCGAGTTCGCGGCGAAGGCCTACGACACCGGGCGGCGCTGCGACATGGAGGCGGGCATGGCCAAGCTGTTCGCGACCGAGGCCGCGCTGTTCAACAGCCTCGAGGCGATGCGGATCCACGGCGCCTACGGCTATTCCAAGGAGTTCAACATCGAGCGCTACTATCGCGACGCGCCGTTGCTCGCCATCGGCGAGGGCACCAACGAGTTGCAGCGCATCGTCATCGCCCGCCAGCTGATCAAGCGCAACCCGGTCTGAAGCGCATCCCATGCTGCCGCTGGAGGGAGTGCGGATCCTCGCGGTCGAGCAGTACGGCGCCGGGCCGTTCGGCACCATGTTCCTCGCCGACCAGGGCGCCGAGGTCATCAAGATCGAAAACCCGAACGACGGCGGCGACATGGCGCGCGACGTCGGGCCGTATTATTTCGCCCCCGGCGACAGCCTGTTCTTCCACAGCTTCAACCGCAACAAGAAGAGCCTCACCCTCGACCTCGGGCGCGCGGAAGGACAGGCGGTGCTCCACGACCTGGTGAGAAGCGCCGACGCGGTGGCGTGCAACCTGCGCGGCGACGTGCCGGGGAAGCTCGGGCTGACGTATGACGATCTCAAGGCGCACAACCCGATGATCGTCTGCGCGCAGCTCACCGCTTACGGGCGCACCGGTCCGCGCGCGAGCTGGCCCGGCTTCGATTATCTCATGCAGGCCGAGGCCGGCTACTTCTCGGTGACCGGCGAGCCGGGCTCGGCGCCGGCCCGGTTCGGACTCTCGATCGTCGACACCATGAGCGGGTTGGCGCTCGCCTACGCGCTGCTCGCGGCGCTCACCGGGGCGCGGACGGCGGGCGTCGGGCGCGACATCGACGTTAGCCTGTTCGACATCGCGCTCAGCAACACGATCTATCTCGCCACCTGGTATCTCAACGAGGGCGTGGTGCAGGAGCGCCTGCCGCGCTCGGCGCATCCGTCGCTCACGCCGTGCCAGCTCTACCCCACCGCCGACGGCTGGATCTACCTGATGTGCAACAAGGAGAAGTTCTGGCCGGCGCTGTGCCGCGCCATCGGCAGGCCCGAATGGGCGGCCGACCCCCGCTTCCGGACGTTCAAGGAGCGGCTGGCGAACCGCGACCTGGTCACCGGGCTCCTCGACGAGGCGCTCGCGAGCAAGACGACGCGCGAATGGCTCGACGTCTTCGCGGGCGAGGTCCCGGCCGCGCCGATCAACGACATCGGGCAGGCGCTCGACAACCCCTTCGTCACCGAAGAGGGGCGGTTGCAGACGCTTCGCCACCCCAGCGCCGGCGACTATCGCATGGTGGCGCCGCCGGTGCGTTGCCCGGGCGACGACGCCCCGGCGCGGCCCGCGCCCGCGCTCGGCGCGCATACCGACGAAGTGCTCCGCGGCCTCGGCTACGACGCGGCCCGCATCGCAGCGCTGCGCGCGGCGAAGGTGGTCTGAACCGCGCCGGCGTTGGAATGCCCGGGCGGGTCTCGGGAATTCCACGCCCTCGGGATTGACGGCGCTGCGAAAATACGGCATTAATTGCCGTATGGGAGATACGCAAAAGATTACGGCGCACGTACCGGTGGAATTGTTGCACCGGGCGCGGGCCGCGACCGGCAAGGGAATCACCGAGACGGTCCGCCTCGGCCTCGGCCTGCTCGCGTCGGCCAAGGCCGCCGAGGGGCTGCGCCGCCTGCGCGGCAAGCTGCGCCTCGACCTCGACATCGCGGAGCTGCGCCGGGATCGCCGGTGATCGCGGTCGACACGAGCACTTTGATCGCCTACCTCGCGGGCGAGAAGGGGCCCGACGTCGAGGTGCTGGATCGGGCGCTCGCCCAAAATCAGGCCCATCTTCCGCCCGTCGTCGTGACCGAGATGCTGAGCGCGCCCAAGGCTCCGGAGAGCCTCGGGCGCCTTATCCTGGCGCTGCCGGTCCTCGCCATCGCCGAGGGCCACTGGGAGCGCGCCGGGCGGCTGCGACGCCGGGCCCTGGCCCGCGGCCACGGGGCGCCGCTCGCCGACGCCCTGATCTGTCAGTCATGTCTCGATCACGACCTCGCGCTGGTCACACGCGACATCGATTTCAAACACCTTGCAAGGCATTGCGGCCTGAAACTCGCCTGACCGAAGGGCGGCGACGATCGCATGGTGGCGCCGCCGGTGGGTTGTCCCGGCGCGCACCCCGCGGCGCGGATACCGACGCGGTCTCGCGCGGGCGCCGTTGACGGACCCTCGATGGTTAGCTAAGCTGGCTTAGCTAAGGAAAGGGCTTTCAATGGCGACCGTCACCGTGCATCAGGCGAAGACGACGCTCTCCAAGCTCATCGAGCGCGCACGCGCGGGCGAGGAGATCGTCATCGCCAAGGGAAAGATTCCGGTGGCCCGGCTGTTGCCGATCGCGGCGCGGGCCGGCCGGAAGTTCGGCGCGATGCGCGGCAAGGCGCGGATCGACGAGAAATTCTTCGAGTCCTTGCCCGAGGAGGAGCTCGGCGGCTGGGAGCGCTAGAGCGCCCGTGAGGCTTCTTCTCGACACGCATGCGTTCCTGTGGTGGCTCGACGGGGACCGGCGCCTCAAGCCGGGCGTGCGGCGGCTCATCGCCGACGAGGACAACGCCGTTTTCGTGAGCGCCGCCGCCGCGTGGGAGATCGCGACGAAGTTCCGGCTCGGCAAGCTCGACGGCGCGGCCGCGGTCGCCGCCGACATCGGCGGCGCGGTGGCGTCGCAGGGCTTCGTCGCGCTCCCGATCACGGTCCGTCACGCCGAGATGGCGGGGCGCCTCGCGGGGCCGCTTCGCGACCCTTTCGATCGCATGCTGATCGCCCAATGTCACGCCGAAGGCCTGCCCGTCGTCAGCATCGACACCGCCTTCGACATCTACGGCGTGAGTCGTCTCTGGGATTGACGCGCCAACGCGCGTGTCGCCTCCGCGTCCGGCGCGGATACCGACGCCGACTCCGGCGACGGCTAGAGCGAATTCAGAACGAGTGGAATCGTTCGGAATTCGCCAGCCCGCGCCCCCTTTGATCGCAATAAATGGGGGCCGTCGCGTATGCGACCAGAGCCTGCGTGGCGATTGAACGCTGCTTGCCTTTGACCTGGGTAAAGGTAAGCTGAAAATGCTCTAGAGCGAGCCGCGCAGCATGTGCGCGAGCGGGATCGTGGCGAGCACGAGCACGCCGGCGACGGCGAGCGTCGCCGGGACCCCGGCGAGCTCGCTGAATGCGCCGAGGACCGCCGGCGACGCCGCGCCCGCGCCAATGCCGAGCGTGTAGAACAACCCGAACCCGCGCGACCGCCGCTCGGGCGCCACGAACTCGGCGACGGTCGCGTAGAGCACCGAGGAGGTGCCGTTGAGCCCGACGCCGATGACCGGCAGCAAGGCCAGCGATAGATCGAGCGGCAGCGGCAGCAGCAGCAGGATGCCGCCGCCGGTGACCAGCTCGCTCACGATCACGGTGCGGACGATGCCGAACCGCTCGGCGAGAACGCCGCACAGGAACTTGCCCGCCGCGCCGCCGGCGAAGACCAGGGCGAGCGCCAGCCCCACGGTCTCGACGCCGGCCCCCTTG
>JACZUY010000087.1 GCA_022572945.1 Pseudomonadota bacterium | reverse complement strand
GACGCAGATCCGCCGCCCCCCGCCGCGGCGCGCGACGCGCGTGGCGAAGGCGCGCCCGATCGCGTACGCATCGGCCGCCGACAGCGTCTCGCCGACGACGCCGCGAATGTCGTACTCGCGCAGGATCGTCGGATCGAAGGCGTGGGCCACGACCGCCCCCCTCAGCCGGTCTTTACCGCAGGCCCGGTGCCGCGGCCGACGCAGACATAGCGGAACCCGGCCTCGGCCATCGCCTCGGGCTCGTAGACGTTGCGCAGGTCGACCATCAGCGGCGCCGCCATCAGCGCCTTGACGCGCGCGAGGTCGAGCGCGCGGAAGGCGTTCCACTCGGTGAGGATGACCACGGCGTCGGCGCCCTCGACCGCGGCATAGGCGTCGTCGCACCAGGCGACGCCGTCGAGGTGACGCCTGGCCTCGTCCATGCCCGCCGGATCGAACGCCCTGATCGCCGCCCCCTGGCGCATCAGCCCGGGAACGATGACCAGGCTGGGCGCGTCGCGCATGTCGTCGGTGTTGGGCTTGAAGGTGAGCCCGAGAACGGCGATCGTCTTGCCGTCGACCGATCCGCCGCAGGCGGCGACGATCTTGCCGATCATCGCGTGCTTGCGCGCCTCGTTCACCGCGACCACCGTTTCGATGATGCGCAGCGGCGCGCCACGCTCCTCCGCGGTGCGCGTCAGCGCGAGCGCGTCCTTGGGGAAGCAGCTGCCGCCGAAGCCGGGGCCGGGGTGGAGGAACTTGCGGCCGATGCGCCCGTCGAGGCCGATTCCCCTGGCGACGTCGTGCACGTCGGCCCCGACCTTCTCGCACAGCTCGGCGATCTCGTTGATGAACGTCACCTTGGTGGCGAGGAAGCCGTTGGCGGCGTACTTGATCAGCTCGGCGGTCTCGAGGCTGGTGAACAGCACCGGCGTCTCGATCAGGAACAGCGGCCGGTAGAGCGCGCGGATCACCGCGCGCGCGCGCTCGGACTCGGCGCCGACGACGACGCGGTCGGGGCGCATGAAGTCGTTGATCGCCGAGCCTTCGCGCAGGAACTCGGGGTTCGCGCAGACGTCGAAGTCGGCGTCGGGTCTCTTCTCGCGCATGATGCGGGCGACCTCGCGCCCGGTGCCCACCGGCACGGTCGATTTGGTGACCACCACGGTATAGCCGTCGAGCGCCTCGGCGATCTCCTCCGCCGCGGCGTAGACGTAGCTCAGGTCGGCGAAGCCGTCGCCGTGGCGGTTCGGCGTGCCGACGGCGATGAACACCGCGTCGGCGCCGGGAACCGCCGCCGCCGTGTCGGTGGCGAAGCCGAGCCGGCCGGCGGCGACGTTGGTTTTCACCAGCACCTCGAGCCCGGGTTCGAAGATCGGAATCTCGCCCCGGCGCAAACGCCCGATCTTGTCTTCGTCGCTGTCGACGCAGACCACCTCGACCCCGAACTCGGAGAAGCACGCGCCGGAGACGAGCCCGACGTAGCCGGTGCCGACCATCACGATGCGCATGGCCCCGCCATCCTGTTTTCCGGTTGCAACCTCAGCGGCCCGGCGCCCGCCTAGACGTAAGCACGCAGGAACGCTTCGACGTCTTCGCGCAGGTCGTCGCGCGCCAGAGCGAAGGCGACGTTGGCGTGGACGAAGCCGACCCTGTCGCCGCAGTCGAAGCGCCGGCCCTCGAAGCGGACGCCGTGGAACGGCGAGCCGCCGATCATCCTGGCCATCGCGTCGGTGAGCTGAATCTCCCCGCCAGCGCCGCTCTCCTGGCGCGCGAGGTGGTCGAACACCTCGGGCAACAGGATGTAGCGGCCGATGATCGAGAGCGTCGACGGGGCGACGGCGGGGTCGGGCTTCTCGACCAGTCCGGCGACCTCGACGCGACGGCCGTCGTCGCTGGAGACATCGAGGATGCCGTAGCGGTCGGTGTGCTCCCGCGGCACGTCCATCACCGCGACCACGTTGCCGCCGGTTTCCGCGTAGGCGTCGACGAGCTGCTTGAGGCACGGGGTTTCGGCGAGCACCAGATCGTCCGCAAGCAGCACCGCGAACGGCTCGTCGCCGACGAGGTGGCGCGCGCACCACACGGCGTGGCCGAGCCCCAGAGGCTCCTGCTGGCGCGTGTAGGCCACCTGCCCGGGCCCCGGCAGCCAGTCGCGAAGCGCCGCGAGCGCTTCGGTCTTGCCCCGCGCCGCGAGCGTGTCCTGGAGTTCGTGCGAGTGGTCGAAATGGTCCTCGATCGCCGACTTGCCGCGACCGGTGACGAAAATGAACTCCTCGACGCCCGCCGCCTTCGCTTCTTCGACCGCGTAATGGATGAGCGGCTTGTCGACCACCGTCAGCATCTCCTTGGGCATCGCCTTGGTCGCCGGGAGGAACCGGGTGCCGAGCCCGCCGACGGGAAACACGGCCTTCTTGATCGGCTGCGGCATGAGGACCAACTTGTTGTTCCGTGGCCTAATACCAGCGGTCATTATGACCCGCTCATAATGACCGCTGGCAAGCGCGACCGCGCGCCGCCGCTTATGCGGCGTAAGGCTGCGTGCCGATTGAACGCCCATCGGTCATGCTTAATGACCGATGGTATAACCTGCTGTTTTACGGTCGCAAAACACGCGGGCGAGCGCGGATACTAGCGTAAAGCGCCGCCGATGTCCGCATCTCCCTCGAATCTCCGCCTCAGGCGCCCGACAGGGTTTCCTTGGCGAGATTGATCTTCGCCGCGAGGTACGTCGAGCCGCCGCGATCGGGATGGTTCTGCTGCATCAGCCGGTGATGCGCCGTCTTGATCTCGTCGGGCGTCGCGTCGGCGGCGACGCCGAGAATGTCGCGCGCCTCCTCGGCCGTCATCTGCGCCTTGCCCCCGCCGCGCGCGGCCCGCTCGCGCGCCTCCATCCGCTCGCGCCAGTCCTCATGCGGGCTGCGGTCGAGGTACGTCTCCAGCAGTTGCGCCGACCGCGGATCGGCGCGCAGGAGCTCCTCGAACAACGCCAGCAGCTCGGCCAGGCCCATCTCGTCGAGCGCGCGGCCCGCGAACCGTCCCTTCAGCACGGCGCCGGACATCTCGCCGGTATCGTGGTCGAGCGCCATGCGCAAGTATTCGGTCTCGACGTCCGAGCTCTGCCCTGGGGTGGGCCGCGTGCGGCCAAAGCCCCCGAACCCCCGCCCGCCGCGGAGCCCACGGATCAGGAACAGCGCCAGCGGCGCGAACCACAGCACGTAAAAGGCGCGGCCGCTGAAGACGAGGTAAAGCACCATGAGCGCGGCGAGCGCGCCGCCGATCCACTTGACCACCGGAACCAGGGTCGCCGGCTTGGCGTTGACGAACCAGCGCGCGAACAGGAGCAAGACGGCAAGGAGGGCGACGCCGATAAGCAGATACGGCAACACGGCCCGGCCCTCGATTACTTCATCTGCCGGGTGATTTGCAGCACCGCCCCGCCCGCCCGCTTGCCGTAGTCCTCGAGCGCCCGCCGGCCGCCCGCGGCGTAAATCGCGACCGCACTCAACAACGCGCGAAGCTGGCCGGCGCTTCCCATGTCGAAGCTGCAATACGCGCCGTTGCTGAGACGGGCGATCTGGCGGAAGGCCCCCGCTGCGATCGGCTCGTCGCCCTCGTGGAAAACGAAAACGGGCACGCCCTGGAGACCGAGCTCGCCGGCAAGATGACAGAGCTCGTCGACGTCTTCCTCCATGCAGTCGCCGACGAAGACCAGCGCATTGACCTTCCGGCGCTTGTTCTCGTCGATGGCGTGGCGCAGCATCCGGGCGATCTGCGTGCGGCCGCCGAGGCAGTGGACGCGGGTCATCTGACGCACCAGAGACCGCGAGTCGGTCACCCATTTCGAGTGCTTGCATTCGCCGAAGCCGCGGTAGAAGACGAGCTGGATCTCGAGCCCACCAAGCGCCGCGGTCTCCTCGAACATGCGCCCCTGAATCTCGCACGCGATGTCCCAGGTGGGCGCCCGGCTCGCGGTCGCGTCCATGGCGAAGATCAGCCGGCCCCGGCCGCCTTCGGCCCGGGTCGCCGGCGTGGCGGCGACGCGCGCGAGGAACATCTCGACCTCGGCGCTCGCGGAGCGCGACGGCAGCTTTCGATCTCGGCTCGCCATGACACACCCTCGCGCCCGCCGCGCAGCACCATCCGCGCGGCAGGCTTCTTACGTCTGGATGATACCCGCATTGCGTCCCGTTGCCACGTTTCGCGTGACCGGCGACGCGCCTCGCTCAGCGTCGCGCGTTCCGCCACCACGCCCGCCAGCGGTCGAGGTCGTAGCCGAACCGCTTGCCGGTCAGCGCGGTGAGCGCGCCGACCGCGTCGCCCTTGAGCCACAGCGGCTCGCCCGCGCGGCCGAGGCGGTCGATGAGCGCCCCGATCGTCTCGCCGTCGGCGTGGCCGAGCCATGCCGCCGCCGACATCGCCGCGGGCGCGGACTCGAAGTATTTCTCGCTCGAATTCGCGGCCGCGGTCCACGGCTCGGCGAGGAGCCCCGGCGGCGCCCTTCCCGTCCCCGACAGGCCCATGGCCCAGAGCAGGACCCAGCGGCCCATTCGCCCGGCCGGCACGATCACCTTGCCGCCCATCAATGGCAATTCGTGCGCGGGCAACGTCCGCGCCAATCGCTCGCCGAAATAGTCCTCGGGAGGTCCGGCGAGCGCCACCCGGTACGCCAGATCGCGCAGCTTCGCCGCGTGCCCGACGTAGCTTTCGGGATCGGCGAGCGCGCGGTCGAGCGCCGCCGCCGGCACGCGCCAGTCGCGCTCCCCCACCACCGGTCGAGGCAGGGCGCCGGCGCTCGGGCGCGGCCCGGCCGGCGCCGGCGGGGCCGGGCCCCACAACAGTCCACGGCCGTCGTCGCCCTCCCCTGCGACATAGACGTTTCCGGCGTACTCGGCGATGTCGTGTGGTCTTCCGCCGGTGATGGAAAACGCCGGGCGCCACCGCTTCCCGTCATCGCTGCGCCAGACCGATCCGCCGCCGTCCTCCGCGGCGAGCGCGAACAGGACCCCGGCGCCTGCGGTGCGGTCGATCAGCCGCCACTCGGGTTTCGGCCCGGCGATGCGCTCGCTTCGCGCCCCGTCGCTGCACCAGATCGCGTCGCCCTCGGCCTCGCGCACGGCCCCGCCAACGCGACCCTCGAATTGCGTGAGCGCGACGATCCGCGGCCCCTCGGGCCAGCCGGGGACCTCGGCGACCGCATCGCCGTCGAACGAGACGAGCCGCCACCGCGGCACGCCGGCGCTCCTGTCGTGGAGCGCGCCGTACACCCGGTCGCCGGCCGCCGCGAGATCGACGATGCGGCTCACCCGGCGGTCTTCGGTGGGGTGATCGTAGGCCTCCCGCCAGCTCGCGCCGCGATCGTCCGAGACCTGCAACCCGGCGCGCCACGCCGAGGTCGCCGCGACGATGCGCTCGCCGAGCGCGGCCATCGCATGGACGTGAAAGGTCCGCGCGGTCGGAATGGCGCCGATCCGCCAGCGCTCGCCGTCGGTCACCGCAAAATGGCCCCAGCCGAGGCTGAAGCGCGAATCCTCGAACGGCCAGTAGAGCAGCCCGCCAAAGACCAGCGGCGTCCCCGCATCCTGACTGAACAGATGGCGCTCGTAGCGCACCGTCCCGGACGCCGGATCGTATGCGTAGATGTCGGCCGAGTTGTGGTCGCGGAACTTGACGCTGTTGACGAACCACAGCCTGCCGCCGTAGCCGATGAGCTCCGACGCGACCGGCCACGGCCCGACGCGCGCGATGACCGGCAGGGTCTCTTCCGCCGCCGCCGGCAGGACCAGCGAAACCAGCAAAACCAGCGTGACGGCAAGCGTTGCCGACGCTTGGGCGATCGTTCTCATGCGATGGTCATAGCCGCGCGAAGCGCTCGGTCAGCAGGGCGAAGTAACCCTCGGCGTCGATGCCGATCGCGACGTTGGCGTTGGCCGCGCCCGGCCGGTCGGCGATCGTCCGTCCCAGGCTCGCCGGATCCTCGGTTTCGATCTCGACGCGCATCGATTGCGTCTCGAACAGCGCCGGCTGCAACAGGTACGCGATCACGCACGGGTCGTGGAGCGCCGCCCCTCCGCCGCCATGTCGCCCGGCGGGGTCGTCGAGGTGCTGCTCGAGCATGCCGGCGACGGTTTGCGCCGGGGCGCGCCCGATCGCGCGGATCGCCGCAACCCGCTCGCGCGTGGCGATCGCCCGGTGGGTCACGTCGAGGCCGATCATGGTGAGCCGCGCGCCGGCCGAGAACACCACCGCCGCGGCGTGCGGGTCGGTATGGATGTTGAATTCGGCGTGAGCCGTGACGTTGCCGCCCTCGATCGCGCCGCCCATGATGACGATCTCGCGAATGCGCGGCACGATCGCGGGCGCCGCGACGATCGCCAGCGCGACGTTGGTGAGCGGGCCGAGCGCCGCCAGGGTAACGTCGCCGTCCGACGCCATCAGCCGCGCGACGAGATAATCGACCGCGTGCCGCGACTGCAGCGCCATCGCCGGCGCCGGCAGGTTCGCGCCTTCGAGGCCGTCCTCGCCGTGGACGTGCGCCGCGGTCTCGAGCGGCCTGAGGATCGGCCGGGGACAGCCGGCGTACACCGCCATGTCGCCGCGCCCGGCCAACTCGCACACCCGTCGCGCGTTCGCCGCCGTGAGCTCGAGCGGCACGTTGCCGGCGACCGCGGTGACGCCGAGCACCTCGAGCTCGGGCGAGGCAAAGGCGAGCAGCAGCGCCACCGCGTCGTCCTGGCCGGGGTCGCAATCGATGATCAGCGGCCGCGCTTCCATGGCCGCTAGTAAAGCGTCAATCGGCGCGGGAAGGCGAGTCCCCCGAAGCCGATGCCCCTGGCGCATGGCCGTCACATTGAGGGTTACTTGCTGTTAAGCTTGGGGGAGACCGCGCGCCGGCGAAGCGCCGGTCGGCGACCATTTGACCGGAGGTCGAGGACGCCATGTCGGAATCGCTCAAAACGATCACGCCGGTCGACGGCAGCGTCTACGTCGAGCGGACTCTCGCCACCGCCGATGAGATCGACGCCGCGCTCGATGCGGCGCGCGCGGCGCAGGCCGGGTGGAAGCGCGTTGCCGTCGCCGAGCGGGCGGAGATTCTCACCCGCGCGGTCGATGCGTTCGTCGCCAGGAAGGACGAGATCGCCAACGAGATCAGCTGGCAGATGGGCCGGCCCGTCGCGCAGGCGCCGGGCGAGGTCGGCGGCTTCGAGGAACGGGCGCGCCACATGATCGGGGCGGCCTCGGACGCGCTCGCCGACATCGAGGTTGCGCCCAAGGAGGGCTTCCACCGCTTCATCCGCCGCGAGCCCTTGGGCGTGGTGCTGGTGGTGGCGCCGTGGAACTATCCTTACCTCACCGCGGTCAACGCGGTGGTGCCGGCGCTGATGGCGGGCAACGCGGTGATCCTCAAGCACTCGGCGCAGACGCCGCTGTGCGCCGAGCGGTTCGCCGAGGCGTTCGCCGCCGCCGGCCTGGCGGAAGGCGTCTTCCGGCACCTGCACATGGGGCATGCGGCGGTCGAGGCCGTGGTCGGCGATGCGCGCGTCGACTTCGTCTCGTTCACCGGCTCGGTGCCGGGGGGCCATGCGATCCAGCGGGCCGCGAACGAGCGCTTCATCGCCACCAACCTCGAGCTCGGCGGCAAGGACCCGGCTTACGTGCGCGCCGACGCCGACCTCGACCACGCGATCGAGACGCTGGTCGACGGCGCGTTCTTCAACGCCGGGCAGTCGTGCTGCGCGATCGAACGCATCTACGCCCACGCCGACGTCTACGACCGCTTCGTCGACGGCTTCGCCGAGCTCACCAACGAGTACCGGCTCGGCAACCCGCTCGACGCCGACACCACGCTGGGGCCGATGGTGCGCACCAGCGCCGCGACGGCGGTGCGCTGGCACGTCCACGACGCCGTCGCCAAGGGCGGCCGCGCGCTGATCGACGCCGGCCGCTTCCCCGCCGACCACGAGGCGACGCCCTACCTCGCGCCGCAGGTGGTGGTCGGCGTCGACCACTCGATGCTGCTGATGAGCGAGGAGACCTTCGGCCCGGCGATCGGCATCATGAAGGTCGGCTCGGACGACGAGGCGGTGGCGCTGATGAACGACAGCGTCTACGGCCTCACCGCCGCGATCTTCACCGCCGACGAGGACGCCGCGATCGCCATCGGCGACCGGGTGAACACCGGCACTTGGTTCATGAACCGCTGCGACTACCTCGACCCCGCGCTCGCCTGGGTCGGGGTCAAGGATTCGGGGCGGGGCTGCTCGCTCTCGGCGCTCGGCTATGCCTCCCTGACGCGCCCCAAGTCGTTCCATTTGCGCACCGCCGTATAGGGCGGAGGACGCGCCGCTATGCAGATCGATCCCGCGACGCTACGCGGCGACTGGAGCTACCCGACGCGCGTGCGCTTCGGGCCCGGCCGCATCGCCGAGCTTGCGCAAGCGTGCAGGGAGCTCGGCATGACGCGGCCGCTCCTCGTCACCGACCCCGGCCTCGCCGCGCTGGCGATGGTGAAGGACGCGCTCGCCCGCAACGACGACGCCGGCCTGCCCACCGCGCTGTTCTCCGACGTCAAGAGCAACCCGGTGGCCGCGAACGTCGACGCAGGCGTCGCCGCGTACCGCGCCGCGGGCTGCGACGGGGTCATCGCGTTCGGCGGCGGCAGCGGGCTCGACGCCGCCAAGGCGGTGGCGCTGATGGTCGGGCAGACGCGGCCGATCTGGGACTTCGAGGACCGCGAGGACTGGCACACGAGGGCGAACGCCGAAGCAATCGCGCCGGTCGTCGCCGTGCCGACCACCGCGGGCACCGGCTCCGAAGTCGGCCGCGCCGCGGTGATCACCGACCACGACACCCATACCAAGAAGATCATCTTCCACCCCAGGATGCTGCCGGGAATCGTCGTCTCGGATCCGGTGCTGACCGTGGGCCTTCCACCGCACATCACCGCCGCCACCGGAATGGACGCGCTCGCCCACAACCTCGAGGCCTACTGCGCGCCGGGGTTCCACCCGATGGCCGACGGCATCGCGCTCGAGGGCGTGCGGCTGATCAGGGAATGGCTGCCCGCGGCGGTGCGCGACGGCGCCGACCTCGCCGCCCGCGCCCACATGCTGGCGGCGGCGAGCATGGGGGCGGCCGCGTTCCAGAAGGGCCTCGGCGCGATCCACGCGCTGAGCCACCCCATCGGCGCGGTGCACGACACCCACCACGGCCTCACCAACGCGGTGGTGATGCCGTACGTCCTCGCCTTCAACCGCCCGGCGATCGAGCAGCGGATGACCCGCCTGGCGGCGTATCTCGGCCTTCCCGATCCGTCGTTCGACGCGGTGCAGGGCTGGATCCTCGACCTGCGCGAAGAGATCGGCATCGTCCACACGCTCGCCGGGCTCGGCATCGGCGAGGAGCACGTCGACGCGCTCGTGCCGATGGCGGCGGCCGATCCGACGTGCGGCGGCAACCCGGTCCCGATCGGCGAGCCCGAGCTCCGGCGGATGTTCCTGATGGCGATCAACGGCGAGTTGGGAGAGACGAAATGAAGACCGACCGGCGCGGGCTTCCCTTGACCACCGGGAGCGACGACGCGGTCGCGCACCTCGACGACGCGGTCGAGGAGTTCGTCGGCTTCAAGCCCGAGCCCATGGCGTGCGT
>JACZUY010000086.1:420-9669 GCA_022572945.1 Pseudomonadota bacterium | reverse complement strand
GGGGACACGCACCGGCGGGCCGGGGGCGCCGGCGGCCGCGGCGCAGGCCGCGACCACGTCCTCGTGGACGGCGAGCGGGATGATCTTCACGGTCGCGACCAGGTCGCCCGGCGCGACCGGCTCATAGGGCTGCAGCGTGGCGATGGTGACGGTCTCGTCGATCAGGTTGCAGCGGTCCAGCCGCTCGCGGTCGATGACCGCGAGGCCGCGCGCCTCCGCGAACAGGTTGCAGCGTCCGGTGAAGGCCGCCCCGAGGCTCAGACCCTCGCCGCACGCCGCGCGCGCGACCGCCGACGCGGCATCGTCCTCGCGCACGTCGCCGGCTTCGAGCCGGGCGGCGGTGACCGCCTCGAGCCCGGCCGCACGCAGCGCGGCAACGTCTTCGGCGGTGAGCACGCTGCCCTTCTTCAACACCGCGCCCGGCGCCCGGACGCCGTGGACGAGGGTCGCGCCTTCGGCCAGATCGAGCGGGGTGCGTTCGAACTTCACGCCGCGGCTTGCGCGCCCTGGCGGCGCACCTGGGTGATCTGGGCGATGATCGAGACCGCGATCTCGGCCGGCGACGCGGCGCCGATCGAGAGCCCGATGGGGCCGTGGATGCGGGCGATGGCGGCGGCGTCGACGCCCATTTCGGCCAGGCCTTCACAGCGCTTGGCGTGGGTCCGCTTGCTGCCCAGGCTGCCGACGTAGAACGCCGGGGAGCGCAGCGCCACCGCGAGCGCCGGGTTGTCGAGCTTGGGATCATGGGTGAGCGTCACCACCGCCGTGCGCGAATCGGGCGCGAGCGCGGTCAACGCCTTGTCGGGCCAGTCCCGCGACACCGCGACGCCGGCGAAGCGTGCGCTCGAGGCGAAGGCGCGGCGCGGGTCGACGACCGTGACCGCGTAGCCGGCGAGCGCCGCGATGCGCGAGAGCGGCTGGGCGATATGCACCGCGCCGACGATGATCAGCCTGAGAGGCGGATTGTGCGCGTGGATGAAATAGCGTCCGCCGCCGGTCTCGAACGGCTGGCTGCGGTCGATCTCGAGCGCCCGGCGCGCGGCCTCGATCAGGTCGGACGGCAATGATATTTCTTCTTTTGTATCAGCCAGGTAGACAAGGCTCTCCGCACCCGACTCGAGGTCGGTCACGCGCGCCACGGGGCGCTTGGCGGCGCGGTCGGCTTGCAGTTGCGCGAGAATGTCCGCCTTCACTCGACGCGCTCCACGAACACCTCGACCGTGCCGCCGCAGGCGAGCCCCACTTCCCACGCCATGTCGTCGGTCACGCCGTAGCTGAGCAGCCGCACCTCGCCGTCGGCGATCGCGGCGAGGGCTTCGCTCACCACCGCGCCCTCGATGCAGCCGCCCGACACCGAGCCGCGGAACGCGCCGTCCCCGTCGACCACGAGCTGGCTGCCCACGGGACGCGGGCTCGAACCCCAGGTGCTCACCACGGTGGCGAGGGCGACCGTCTTCCCGTCGGCGCGCCAGGCGGCGGCGACCGCGAGCGGATCGTCGTCCTCGGCGCCCGGCACGCCCGATGTCAGCTCGCTTGTCGCCATTGCGTCGCTCCTTCCTGTTTGCGCACGCCCAGCCTGCCGAGGGCGTCGGCCAGATCGCTCAGGCTTTCGAGATTGTGGACCGGGCGGAAGTCGTCCACATGCGGCAGGATCGCCTTGATGCCCATTGATTTGGGCTCGAACCCCTCGTAGCGCAACAGCGGATTGAGCCAGATCAGCCGCCGGCACGACTTGTGCAGTCTCTCCATCTCGTGTTCGAGCCCCGCGCCCGCGTCGCGGTCGAGTCCATCGGAAATGAACAGCACGAGCGCGCCCTGCGCGAGCACCCGGCGCGACCAGTGCTGATTGAACGCCTTCAGGCATTGTCCGATGCGCGTGCCGCCGTCCCAGTCTTCCACCGCATCGCCGAGGCGCGCCATCGCCACGTCGATGTCCTTGTGGCGCAGGTGCCGGGTGATGTTCGTGAGGCGGGTGCCGAAGACGAAGCTGTGGACGCGGTCGCGGTCATTGGTGATGACGTGCATGAATTGCAGGATCAGGCGCGAGTAGCGGCTCATCGAGCCCGAGATGTCGCACAGCACGACCAGCGGCGGGTGGCGCAGGCGCGGCCGCCTGAGCCGCAGCGGGATGATGTCGGCGCCCGAACGCAACGCGCCGCGGAGCGTCGCGCGCATGTCGATCCGCGGCCCCTGGGGGTCGGCGTCGAAGCGGCGCGTCGGCACCGCCACGATCGGCAGACGCATGCGGCGGATCAACGCCTTCGCCGCGCTCAGCTCGTCGGCCGACATGTCCTCGAAATCGCGTTTGCGCAGCACTTCGTGGTTGGCGTAGGTCATCGCCGCATCGCGCTCGATCTCCGCGCCGTGGGCGTCGCTGTCGCCGCGCGGCCGGCGCATCGCCTCGGCGACGCGGCGGCTCACGCGCCGCCAATGCTCCGGATCGTCGCCCGGCGCCTCGAACGTCGGCAACTGCAGCGACAGCATGCGCTCGAGAATCCGCGGGTTGCGCCAGAAGATATGGAACGCCTGGTCGAACAGCTCGCGCTGGTCGCGGCGGTTGACGAACACCGCGTGCAGCGCCCAGTAGAAATCGCCGCGGCTTTGGATGCCGGCCGCCTCGACCGCGCGGACCGCGTCGATCACCTTGCCCGGCCCGACCGCAAGCCCGGCCGCGCGCAGCGTGCGCGCGAAATGCATGACGTTGGCGACGAGCTTGCCCGCGCCGGGGGCGATGTCGGCGATGTCGGGTCCGTCGTTCATTCGGCGGCGGCGCGCCCGCCCTCGCCGACGACGACGAACGGCGCCCAGAACATGGGGTGGGCGAAGTAGTCTTTTCCCTCGGTCTCCATCATCGCCAGCATGGAACGGCGCAAGGCCTCGGCGCGGCCGATGTCGGGGTCGTCGGCCATCTCGTCCAGCATCCCCGTGGTGATGGCGACAGCGGCATCCGATACGACCGGCCAGTGCGAGACCAGGAGCGCCCTGGCGCCGGCGTAGAAGAACGCCTTGGCGAGGCCCGAAAGCCCTTCCGCTCCCGGCGTGCCGTCGGCTGCGGCGGTGTTGCACGCCGACAGGATCACCAAATCGGCGTCGAGCTTGAGCGTGGCAATCTCGCTCGCGGACAAGAACCCGTCGTCGGCTTCGGTGCCGGTCTCGGGTGGCGTCAACACCAGCCCCGGTTCCACGACACCCTCAAAATCACCCGCCACGAGCCCGTGGGTGGCGAAGGCGACGATGCGGTACGGTGAAAGATCCATCGCCCGGACCCGAGCCTCCGTGGCCTTGTCGCCCAGGAAAATCGATTGCTCCCCTGCATTCAATGATCGCCCCAGCGCGCGCAGTTCGCCTCCAGTGTCCGGAAGCCGTGCCAGGCGCCGTACTTGCGCAACATCGGCCACCTTCCCGCGCGTAAACAGTGTGGTCGCGTCGATCCCACGGCCTCGACCGGTTTCGCCTTCGAGCGCCGGATCGCCGAAGCCGACGAACGGTTTCTTTGCCAGAGCCGCCTTGGCGAACTGCCGCAGCGCGCGGAGCGACGACGCCGACGGCAGCACAGTCATGGCGTATTTCTTCGCCAGCCATTCGACATCGCGATAGGCGGAGAGCTTCCGCACCCGGCCCTTGGGCTCCTCGGTGATGAGCACGCCGAGCGGCAGGCTTTGCAACGCGCCGTCGGGCACCACGAACACATGGCGCACGCCTTCGAGCATGGGCTCGGCGGGGGCGAAGATTTGCTGGTAGAGCGCCACCGCCTCATCGACATCGAAGCGCCGAATATCACCGAGACTCGCGACCCCTGGCTGATCGAGGCCAGCCCGCACGAATGTCACCGCGTCTTCGAGGTCTTGCCGGCCGATGTCGATGCGGTGCAAGTCGGCCCTGTCGTTTCGTATCGCCCAAAGGTAAGTCGACCTCTCGCTGACGAGATACGCGATCAGCGCCTCTTCGGGCCCGAGCAGGGCTTGGGCGTCAGGCAAGGCCAAGGGCTGAGGATTGGCGAGCTGTGCGTACTCGGGGAAGTGGCGGGCCAGCGTCTTGTCCAATCCGTCGATACGATTTCCGAGGCTTGCCATCTCGGTACGCAGGAAATCTTCAGCCACCGCATCGCGCTGTTCGGGGGCCTGACCCAAGGCTTCGGTGAGCTTGGCGTCGAGCGCCCGCCAACGGGCCACGCCATCCTGACGCTCGCGAATGTAGTGAGCCAGAGTGTCGTCGCCGGTGCTGAAGCGCGTGGCCATACGCGCCACCGCTGCCCCGGTCTCGGAGGCGCGAGCAAGTTGCCCGACTTCGAACGCCTCCGCGAACAATTCGGTGCGTCGCTTGGGCGCCCTTTCGATGATGGTCTCGACGATGTCGACGTGGCGCAGGAAGACGAAGCGTATGCTTGCCTGCTCCTTGAGCACGCCCGCCGAGCGCGTCGTGCCCGCCCGCATCGCACGGGCCCGGCGGATGGTCGTCGCTCGGCGAATGTGATCCAGAGCCTCCTCGTAGCGGCCCTGGCTTTGGTACAGCGCGGCGAGGTTGTTGAGACTCGTGGCGACTAAGGGATGGTCCGGCCCGAGCGCCTTCTCCCACACTGCCAGCGCCCGCTTGTGGAGTGGCTCAGCCGCATCGTAGCGGCCCAGGGCGTGGTACAGCCGGGCGAGGCTGTTGAGGCCATGGGCGACATTGGGATGGTCCGGCCCGAGCGTCTTCTCCCAGACTGCCAGCGCCCGCTTGTAGAGCGGCTCCGCCGCCTCGTAGCGGCCCTGGGCGCGGTACAGGTCGGCGAGGTTGTTGAGCTGGATGCCGAAGTCCGGGTGCTCTGGCCCGAGAACCTTCTCATCGATGGCCAGCGCCCGCTTGAGGAGCGGCTCCGCCGCCTCGTAGCGGCCCTGGGCGTGGTAAAGCCCGGCGAGGTTGTTGAGCGTGGTCGCGACTGATGGATGATCCGGCCCGAGCGCTTTTTCGCGGATCGCCAGCGCTCGCTTGTAGAGCGGCTCTGCCGCCTCGTAGCGGCCCAGGTTTTTGAACAGCCCGGCGAGGTTGTTGAGGCCCGTGGCGACATCGGGATGGTCCGGCCCGAGAGCCTTCTCCCAGATCGCCAGCGCCCGCTTGTGGAGCGGCTCTGCCGCCTCGTAGCGGCCCTGCGCGCGGTACACCACGGCGAGGTTGTTGAGCAGGGTCGACGTCGTGGGATGATCGGGGCCGAACTCCCGCTCGCCGAGTTCGAGCGCCCTGCGATGGAGCGGGATCGCCTGCTCGTATTTGCCGGCCTCATAGAGCGCCTTGCCCTCGCGGCGGGCCTCCATCAACGCCTTGGACGCGTCGGCAAGCTGCGCAGACGGCGCGCGGACAGGGGCGCTCGCAGCAAGAGCCGGTGTTCCGGAAGGTACTTTCTTGCCCTTCAGGCCAATCGTAGAGATCGTTTCGGCAATGGTTTCGGCGGCGAGGTCTTTCCCGACACGCGCGCAGTACCAACCTTGTATAAACTTGGTAGTTCCAGAAAAGAATTTAGAGAATAGAACGCAGTCCTTTTTACGAAGTTTGGTCTCTACCTTCATCCTGATCGTGTCGAAGTCTCCCAGCACGCTGGGAACGCCTTGGACCTTCCCGACCAACTCATGCGTTGCGCCCTTGAAAGTGCCGTACCGTCCCGGGATGTCGGTGACACGTGAATACTCGAACCCTCTGACGCCCGTCTTTTGGTACGTGATGCAGGCGTTGGCGTTGAGGCTTCCAAACCCATTCCAGCACATCCATTCGGAACGGCCAGTCATGTCATCATTGACGCTAACGCCGACTCGTGGGCTCGAGGCCTCGAGCCCAGGTGGGTTGAAAACTACCTCGCGTTCGATCGAGGCGATTTTTCTCCAATCTCCCCAGGCATCGCCCGGCGGAAACGTCCCGGCAAGTGTCAAAGCGACTACGGTTAGACCAACACGCGAGAACCATTTCATCGGGTCATCCCCTAGCACGACGCGGAGGACGAGCCGCGTCGGCGCCTTTCCTTCGAGGCGGCGCATTGCGCCTTCTCGGCTTTACGTTTGGTCTGCAGATAACACGTAATCCTTCTTCCTTGTATGCCGTGTAGTATCGGGCGCGGCGGGCACGGCACCAAGTCCACCATGACGGACAGCGCCCGCTTGCGGAGCGGCTCCGCCGCCTCGTAGCGGCCCTGAGCATCGTACAGCACGGCGAGGTTGTTGAGGCCCGTAGCGACGTCGGGATGGTTCGGCCCGAGCGCATTCTCATTGATCGCCAGCGCCCGCTTGTGGAGCGGCTCCGCCACCTCGTAACGGCCCTGGGCGCGGTACAGCTCAGCGAGGTTGTTGAGGAAGGTGGCTATAGCGGGATGATCGGAGCCTGCCTCCAATTCACCAAACTCGAGCACCTTTCGCCAGAAAGGGATAGCCTGCTCGTACTGGCCAGCATCGTAAAGGGCTTGGCCCCGGCGGTAGGCCTCCCTCAACGCCTGGGCGTGCAGGGTCGCGGGCCACAGCCACACCACGGCAAGCACCAACGCGAGCGCCCGACGAACGAACATTCGCGGCCTCCCTCCATTTCGTAGCCAGCGCATCGGACCGAGCCAGGAGAGGAAGTCAGCTTATCCCACGATCACAAGGCGCACAACGTGACGGCCGGGGGCGGCGTCGGCGATGTCGGGTCCGTCGATCATTCGGCGGCGGCGAGTTCGGCCCTCACCTGTTCGAGGATGCCGGCCGCCTCGGACCCCTGGATCTTGACGATGTCGTCCTGGTACTTGAGGAGCACGCCCAGGGTGGTGTCGATGGTTTCGGAATCGAGCTCGATTCGGTCGAGCTGCATCAGCGCGTGCGCCCAGTCGAGCGTCTCCGAGACGCCGGGGAGCTTGAACAGGTCTTGCCGCCTGAGCGCCTGGATGAAGCCGACGATCTCGCGGCTCAGCCGCTCCCCGGCCCCCGGGACCTTGGTCTCGAGAATGGCGAGCTCGCGCGCGGCGTCGGGGTAGTCGATCCAGTAGTAGAGGCAGCGGCGCTTGAGCGCGTCGTGGATCTCGCGGGTGCGGTTCGAGGTGATGACGACGACCGGCGGCTGGGGCGCGGAGATCGTGCCGATCTCGGGAATCGTGATCTGGAAATCCGAGAGCACCTCGAGGAGGTAGGCCTCGAACGGCTCGTCGGCGCGGTCGATCTCGTCGATCAGCAGCACCGGCGACCCTTCGGGCCCGGGTTCGAGCGCTTGCATCAGCGGCCTGCGAATCAGGAACTTTTCGGAAAAGATGTTGTCGGCGAGGCGATCGCGGTCGGTGTCGCCGGCGACCTCGGCGATGCGGATCTCGATCATCTGCCGCGAGTAGTTCCACTCGTACACCGCGGCGGCGACGTCGAGCCCTTCGTAGCACTGCAGCCGCACCAGGCGGCGGCCGAGACCCTTGGCCAGCACCTTGCCGATCTCGGTCTTGCCGACGCCCGCCTCGCCTTCGAGAAACAGCGGCCGCTCGAGCTTGAGCGCGAGATAGAGCGTCGTCGCCAGACTGCGGTCGGCGACGTAGTCCTGGCCCTTCAACAGATCGAGACAGGCGTCGATGCTATCGGGCAGGGTCATCTGCGTATGGAAAGCGAAGCGGCGGCGCACGGCAAGCACAAACCGGGCGGGCGGCGCAGGCGCGCCGCCCGTATGCCATGGCCTCGATGGCGCAGGCCGCTCTCAGCCCGCCGCGGCGACGGCGCGCTTGGCCATCACCATGACCAGGTGCGCCCGGTACTCGGCCGAGGCGTGGAGGTCGGAGTTCAGCTTGTCGGCCGATACCGTCACGCCGTCGAGCGCCGACGCCGAGAAGTCGGCGGCGAGCGCGCCCTCGATGTCGCGTGCGCGGAACACGCAGGGCCCCGCCCCGGTGACCGCGACGCGCACCCCTGACCCGGTGGCGGCGACCATGACCCCGACGATCGCGTAACGCGAGGCCGGGTTGGGGAACTTGGCGTAGCCCGCCTTCTCGGGCAGCGGGAAGCTCACCTTGGTGATGATCTCACCGGCATCGAGCGCGGTCTCGAACATCCCGGTGAAGAAGTCGTCCGCGGCGATCTCGCGCGAATTGGTGTGCACCGTGGCGTTGAGGCCCAGCACCGCGGCCGGGTAATCGGCGGCGGGATCGTTGTTGGCGAGCGAGCCGCCGATGGTGCCCTGGTTGCGCACCTGGGGGTCGCCGATGCTGTCGGCGAGTTCAGCCAGCGCCGCGATCGCGTTGCGCACGTCGGCCGATGCCGCGACATCGGCGTGGCGCGTCGTCGCCCCGACTTCGATCCGGCTGCCGAGAACGGCGATGCCGGAAAGCTCGCCGATGCCGCCCAGGTCGATCACGTCGGTCACCCGCGCCAGTCGCTGCTTGAGGGTGGGGAGCAGCGTTTGGCCGCCGGCGATGAACTGTCCGTCCTCGGCGCCGGCGAGCAGCGATGCGGCTTCGTCGAGCGACGACGGGCGGTGGTAAGTGAAGTCGTACATGTTATCCGGTCCTCCCAGCCCCCAATGTCTTCATGCGAGCAGGTTTTTCTGGTTTCCGCCCGGTCAGCCGGCCCCCTGCATCGCCCGCCACACCTTCTCGGGCGTCGCCGGCATGTCGAGGTGAGCGACGCCGATCGCGTCGGTGACGGCGTTGATCAGCGCCGGCGGCGCCGCGATCGCTCCCGCCTCGCCGCAGCCCTTGACGCCGAGCGGGTTGTGGGGACACGGGGTCTCGGTAAAGCCGAGCTTGAAGGACGGCAGGTTGTCGGCCCGGGGCATGCAGTAATCCAGGAACGAACCGGTCAACAACTGGCCGGTTTCCTCGTCATAGATACACTCTTCGACCAGCGCCTGCCCGATACCGTGGGCGATGCCGCCATGGACCTGTCCTTCGACGATCATCGGGTTGATCAACTTTCCGAAGTCGTCCACGGCCGTCCACCCGACGACTTCGACGACGCCGGTGTCCTCGTCGACCTCGACCTCGCAGATGTGACAGCCGGCCGGGAAAGTGAAGTTCGCCGGGTCGTAGAAGGCGTGTTCGTCGAGACCCGGCTCGAGCTCCTCGAGCGGGTAGTTGTGCGGCACGTACGCCGAAAAGGCGACCTCGCCTATGCCCACGCTCTTGTCGGTGCCGGTGACCTTGAAGGTGCCGGCCTCGAACTCGATGTCGGTCTCGGCGGCCTCGAGGGCATGCGCGGCGATCTTCTTGCCCTTGTTGATGATCTTTTCGCACGCCTTGGCGATCGCCGAGCCGCCGACGGCGGCGCTGCGCGAGCCGTAGGT